>CAZJNP010000144.1:0-7143 GCA_964547355.1 uncultured Calditrichaceae bacterium | reverse complement strand
TTTCCGTAATTAGTCGTTACCAGCCCCACGTGCCGAGGGGCAAAGGCACTTGCAGCACTTTCCAGAACACAAAATAGGAAAACGCCACAAACACCACAGACGAGAGTAAAATGAGCCAATGCTTTCGAAAAGATAGCAGATACATGCCGGCCGTTAAAAACAGAAACGTGGCCACGTAATAGCCAATCCAGTGCATGACGATTAAATACGCCACCATAAGCGCCATAAGCGAAATACTTTTAAACAGTTTCCCGGCATCGGTGGTGACTTTTTCCTCGTTCGGACGGCGAATAACGCGCACGATCAACCAGGAGCTGAATAGCACCAAACCGAAAATCCACATTCTTGGCATGGCAGCAGGACCGGCCGTTTTAGATAATTTTCCTTCCGGAAAATTCAAGGTCACGAAGTAAAGAAATACCGAACCGAAAATTAAAATCAAGCTGATCGTCACCTCCCCTGTCAGCCATTCCCGCTTGAAGGCTAGCAGCAGAATCAGTGTTAGAAAAAACAATCCCAACAGTCCAAATCCGATTCTTACCAGTCCCTGAGGATTCACCGCCACCCTGTCTGAAAGGATTCCTGCGATACGCAAGTATTTCATGGCTTCCAACTGGTCTTTTTGCACCATTTCAGTAAACGGTTCGTGACCCAGAAATACCGGTTGAGCAGCCGTATTCTTTACATAAGCGATCCATTCCGAATCTGCGCTGACCTTTTGGAACAGGTCGGTTAAATAGCGGATCACTTCCTGCGACGCCCCCTGTTTGATGGCATAGCCGCGCCACAGAACTTCGTTAATGTCGTAACCTTTTTCTAAAAAGGTCGGTACCTGTGGGTACTCGGGTAAACGCTTAGGTGCAGCCACCACCGCAATCATCAAGTCCGGACGCCCCATGACATCCACGGGATTGCCGACATATACGGTGCCATGCTGCCCCATCAGGGCGGCCAGGGCATCCGATCCCCCTTCGAAAGGAATCCATTCGGCGCGGATGCTCAGTTTTTCCCAAGTCTTAACAGCCATTAAATGATCCACGCCGCCCACCAGCGGCCCCAGCCATTTTTGCCGGCCATTTTTCTTTTTGGCGTCCGTAATGATTTCTTCCAGCGTGCGCACCGGGGAATGGCGATTGGTGATCAGCGCTTCCGGATCGATGACCAGACAGGCCAGAAAATCAAAATCGTCCATCCGGATGTGACTTTGTGAAATCAAGACGGTGGAAATAAACGACTTGGTCACCGCCTGAATCAAATATCCGTCCGCCGGATGATCCAACACATAGCGCATGGCGATGATGCCCGATCCGCCGGTTTTATTTTCCACTAAAAACGTGGCATCCGAATACTTGGCCGCGATGCGCGTCAACTGACGGGTGGTAATGTCGATGGCGCTGCCCGGTTTGCTGTGTACGATAAACGTGATCGGTTTTTCCGGGTAGGCGGAATAACCAAATGCGACAACCAACAGAACAGCAACAATAATTCTGACTACGATTCTATTCATCATCTCTGTCGTGTCATTCATTGAGTTTAACGATCCCATTCCTTAAAGGGATGCTTAATCAGATTGGAGTTAAAATAACGCGGATCGCCGGATACTTCCTCGCCGATCCACTCCGGCAGTTCGATCTGCTGGTTCTCGTCGCTGAGTTCCACTTCCGCCAGAGTCAGACCTTCGTTATCGCCGAAAAATTCATCCACTTCCCAGATCAGTCCGGAATACTCGATTTTGTAGCGGGCTTTTTCGATTAACGGACGCTCACAAAGTTCGTCCAGCATTTTGTTGGCATCTTCTAAAGGAATTTCGTACTCGAACTCCAGCCGGGAAATCCCTTTGCTGATGCCCTTAATAGTCAAATACCCTTTATCGTCGATGGTGCGCACCCGCACCACGCGTTCTTTAACGGTGGATAAGTACCCCTGGCGGTACATCACGCCTTGGGCCATTTTTTTCCAGGCTTCGCCTTTAACTAAAAATTTGCGTTCAATTTCTTTGCCCATTGTGTTTTCCTTGTTTTATTGCTCTTTAGATGTTTGGGGTTGTTTTTTCGTATTCAGTTTTCTGTTTTCAGTTATCAGTAGTCAGAGTCAACGCTTTGTTTTGTGTTTTGAGCTTTTTACCGACTACTTGTAAACTTTGATTTTCGACTTGATTCACTCATTGAAGCATCAACTTTATCCGCGGGCATTAGTCATGATTCATTTGTAATTCGTTGTTAGAAAGCCGTGCGAAAAATGGACTTCTCCGGCAACGGCTCCATACCAATGACTCGTTTAATGGCTAACAGGTAGTTGACGTTTTCATACCGATCCAGACCTACCATACGCATCCCTTCCAGGATCGCTTCCACATCCACAGACTCTAAGTTCGCGGTGCGCAGCTTGGCTCCGTTGACATAAACATCCCCAATCTCCGCGATGCAGCCGTTGATGGTAAACGCAAAACGGCGTTTAAAAACATGAACCGCGGCCAGATCGGGATGCGGCTGGATAATTTCTTCCAGATATTGTTTCAACGTGTACACCTCCCGCTTGAACTCCGGTACGGCCACGCCAAAAGCCGGGAACACTTCCTCGCGGATGGTCTCCGCAGACATGGGGAATTCCCCTTTCATACGCGGATTCCACTGTTCCAATCCTTTCTGCTCCTGCACAAACACCTTAATATCCATTAAATTGTCGCGGATTTTGGTATTGTTTTCGTTATTACCGGCGGACATGATATAGATTTCTTTGCTTTCCCGAATTTTTTCTACCGGCGATAAACGGCGCATGTTTTCTTCAACGATGCCGAAATCCTGAGCAAAGGTTCGAAATTCAAAACGAGGTTTAATTTCTGCCATAATAACTCCTTAACTTTTTAGTGGAAGATTTTTTATTTGACAATATTCGTGCCAACTTTCCAAGAGGAATTAAATTTTACGCTAATTTTGGCAATTTTCAAAATCGCCCTTTGCTCCAGAGCCTTCCGTAACGTGTCTGTTTCTTTTTTGGTTTGTGGTAGTGCTTTTTTTATGGTGACTTTTTTTCGACGTTTGACGATTTTTCGGCGGCAATGCGTCGAATTTTCGTTATTTTTTATTTTTTTCTGGGCTTATTTTCTGTTATCTTTTCGAAAGACCCATTAAAATCAAATCTTTTCCAAATATGAAAAAATTATATCTTCTTCTAAGCATGCTGGGTTTGCTGTTAATCATTACCGGAACGTCCTGGTTATATTCTTCGTTGTTGGATATTCGTACGGAAGTACCTTTGCCGGTAACGATCCAAGCAGAACAAAACAAGCCGCTGCATTACATTGGCGTGGTGTCTCGTTATTCGCCCTATTTGATTTACGAAGGCTACCAGCCCATCATGGATTATTTAAGCGCGCATACCGGTAATCGTTTTGAGATAAAACTAGGTACCAGTTACGAAGAAACCATCCGCCAACTCGTTAGCGGTGAGGTGTCTGCGGCTTTTCTGGGCAGCTTTCTGTACGCCAGATACAAAAAGAAATACCGTTTACACAGCATCTTGCAACCCCTTAACCAAAACGGACAGCCTTTTTTCCGTTCCGTGCTCATTACGGCCAAAGACCGTACCCTTCAATCCATAGAGGAGATCAAAGGGAAAAAACTGGCCTTGCCTTCGCCTTTGTCTTTCTCCGGTAACTGGCTATTCAACCACCAACTGTGCACATACCCGTTCAAGACGTCGGATTTTGATTCCATTCATTATTTCGGCCATCACAACACCGTGGTCTATCAAATTATTAAAGGGAATTTTGACGTGGGCGTGGTCAAGGAGCGCGTAGCTAAGGAATTTCTTAAACACGGGATAAAGATCATCGCTCGTTCAAAGGCATTCCCCTCATCACCGCTGGTGATTTCGGAACACACTCCGCCTGCACTTATTCAGGAAATTACCGGGGCGCTGCTGAATATCTCCGCCCATGACCAGACATCCGTCCAAATTCCACAAACCTGGGATGAGGAGTTTCGGTTCGGCTTTGTGCGCACCCGGGAGTCTGATTTTGATTCTCTGGCGGCTGTGATTCAGCCACAGGAGGACCGATGAATACTTTTCTCAGCCTGAAAGCTCGTATGTTCCTGATATTTGGTGGGCTGGTCTCCCTGGTGATGGCTGCCATCTCTGTTACTATCCTTTTTGAATGGCGCCAATTAATTCTTCAGGATCAAATTCAAAATGCGTATTCGGTAACGCAATCTTTTTCTTTTTCCGTTATTGACGCATTGATCGAAAGTGAAAGTAAGTCGCTGAACAAGTATGAATCTCTGGAAGATTTTATCCGCAATTTTGCCCGGAAAAACAAAAATATAAAATATGTCGCTGTTTTCGACGACCAAAGTCATCTGCAGGCGCACAGTGATCTGACGGCGTTGGCGGAAAACAGATACCATATTCTTCTGGTTCCCTTTTACGGCACCAGAGTTTATCCCCATAAAAGGTACGGCTGGATCATCCTGTGCAACTATCCATTAACCATCGCCGGGAAAAACTGGGGCAGCCTGCGCATCGCCTTTGACGCCGCTCCAACCCGTCAGGCCATTAAAAAACTTTTTTTCCTGCTGCTCGGACTGACTTTGGCCAGCCTGGCACTTATTCTGGGTGTGATTTACCTTTTCACCCGACGGCTTACATTTTCGTTGACCTGCCTGGTGAAAGAAATGGATAAAGTGGAACTGGACAGCACTTCCTTTGAACCGCTGCCCACGGCCAACGATGAAACCGGCCTTTTAGCCAGACATTTTAACGCCATGCGGCAACGCCTGATTAAATCCCAAAACGACCTTTTGGCAGCTCAGCGTCAGTTGTTACGGGCCGAAAAGCTGGCCTCCATCGGCCGCCTGGCATCAGGTGTGGCCCACGAAGTCAATAATCCGCTGAACGGAATAAAAAACTGCCTGTACGCCATTCGAAAAGATCCCCAGAACCAGAAACAGGTCCAAAAATATATGGAGCTGATGGAAGAGGGGCTGGATCATATCGAAACAGTGGTGCGCAAACTTCTGACTTTTTCCAGACAAAGCAATCGCCATCCTACTTCTATAAAAATAAACGACGAAATCCAACTCGTGCTTTCCCTCATGGCCTACCGTCTTGAGCAGAAACGCATCACGGTAAAAACGGAACTGGACGAACACCTCCCGCCGGTATTTGCCGACAGTCAGCTGATTCAGGAAGTGCTGATGAATTTACTGATCAACAGTTTCGATGCCGTAAGCGAACAGGGCACGATTACAATCCGCAGCGGAAAAGAAAACCATGAGCAGATTTTTGTATCCATCGCAGACGACGGCCCCGGCATCCCTGAAGAATTAAGAGAAAAAATCTTCGATCCCTTTTTCACAACTAAAGGTGAGGGACAGGGCACCGGTCTGGGACTATCCGTAAGCCTCGGCATCGTGGAAGCGCACAACGGGCGTTTACTGGTTTCCAGCCGCCCCGGAGAAACAGTGTTTAAGATTATTTTACCTATTGCATCCCAGGAGGGGAAGCCATGAAAATCCTGCTTATTGAAGATGAAAAAATAACACGGATTACTTTAACGGACACGCTGCAAAAAGAAAACTACCAGGTCACCGCTTGCGCCACAGGAAGCGAAGGTCTGGAAGCGCTCAAAAAGCTTTCTTTTGACGTGGTGATCACCGACCTGCGCTTACCGCGCATGAACGGATTGGACATATTAGAGCATATAAAACAGAGCGGATGCACCTGTCCGGTAATTATAATTACGGCCTACGCCACAGTGGAAACGGCCATCCGTGCATTAAAGTTAGGCGCTTATGACTACTTAACCAAACCGTTTTCGCCTGACGAACTGCTGGTCATTCTGGAGCGGATCAAACAGTTTAACCGCGTGCTGGACGAAAATACGCGGTTAAAAGAACGCATCCGCACTTATGAAAAACGTGAATTGATTGGTCAATCTCCCGCCATGCGCGCATTAATCGAACGGTTAAACCTGGTAGCGAAAAATGATTCCACAGTGTTGATCCAGGGAGAAAGCGGCAGCGGTAAAGAAGTGGTGGCGCGTTATCTGCACCGGCATGGCAATCGCAGCAATGCGCCGTTTGTGGCCATCAATTGCGCCGCCCTGCCGGAATCCCTTCTTGAAAGCGAACTGTTCGGTTACGAAAAAGGGGCTTTTACGGGTGCGGCACACCAGCACAAGGGTTATATCGAACGGGCCAACGGCGGCGTGCTTTTCATCGACGATATCGACGATTTGCCGCTTACATTACAGGTAAAGCTTCTACGCTTTTTGCAAGAACGCGAAATTCAGCGCGTCGGCGGAAGTGAGACGCTATCTATTGATGTGCGCATCATCGCAGCGACTAAAGTGGATCTGCAAAAACTGATTTCAGAAAACAAATTCCGGGAAGACCTTTATTACCGACTGAACATCATTCCTCTTTCCATTCCGCCCCTGCGGGAACGTAAAGAAGACATACCTTTGTTAATCGAGCATTTTCTTGAAAAACATGCCGGCCGCGGACAAAAATTTCAGCTCACCAGCGACGATATGCACGTTCTGATGGATTACGACTGGCCGGGCAACGTACGGGAATTGGAAAATATCGTGGAGCGCATGATCGCCATCCCGGATAACAATTTCTTTTTAGAGCAGTTAAAGAATACCGAGGTTTCCGATACTTCCTCTCAAAGACAGGAAACGCTGGAGGGCTTCCCGGGTTTGAATCGATATCTTGAACAGGAGGAAAAACGGCTGATTCGACTGGCCCTGGAACAAGCCAATTACAATATCAGCGGCGCGGCAAAACTATTAAAACTTCCGCGTACCACGTTGCGCAGTAAAATGGATAAGATGAATCTTTTACCCCCGAAGTTTTATTAACCCTTCGATTACATTCCGCTGATGGGCTTATCCGAATCTCCCTCCTGATATATTAAAACGCGCGTTAAGCTTCAGACCAAAAAAAAGGCAGCTCTCGCTGCCTCAAAAACTATTCGTTCTGTAAATCCTGGATTAGTTTCACCAGTTTCGGAATATCTTCATCAGGAATCTTACCGCGCACAATCGCCCGGCAAACGCGATTTTTATCCAGAATAATTACATTGTAGCTGTCTTCTTTTAATCCCCAGGCCTTACGCAACTTAGCGTCATAATCAAAT
>CAZJNP010000143.1:0-7167 GCA_964547355.1 uncultured Calditrichaceae bacterium | reverse complement strand
CTCTAAAAGGTAGATTCCCTTTTTTAAGATTAACCAAAGAAAAGTAGAATTGAGTTTACTCTAAAAAGGCATAACGATTCCATCGCTTTTGTATTCTACCAGTTTTTTACAGAAACAATATCTTCGCGATGGAATCGGTTCTATGAATGGACGTATTATATGATTAGCACTTTGTAACTTTTTACGTTTTTTGTCATTAATAGAAACAAAAAGAATTAGTACCGGAGAAGGGGCATGATTATTTCAACTACTAAACACGCATTTCTGATCACGAGCTTTGTGTTCGTAATGATGCTGCTCATTGAATATATTAATGTTCAAACCCGCGGCTCCTGGCAGCAGTCAATTAGAAAAAGCCAATGGAGCCAATATCTGCTTGCCGTTGTATTAGGCGCCACTCCGGGATGTCTGGGCGCCTTCACGGTTGTTAGTTTGTATGCGCACCGGATTGTTAGTTTCGGCGCGCTGGTCGGCACGATGATCGCCACCAGCGGTGATGAAGCGTATGTGATGTTTTCTCTTTTTCCGGTAAAAGCGGCCGTTCTGACCGGAATTCTTTTAGTACTCGGGATTGTTAGTGCGTACCTTACCGATCTTTTACTAAAGAAGAAAGATCATTTTTTAGAATCAAATAATCACGAATTGGAATTGCACCAACAGGAAGTCTGTACCTGTTATCCAAAGGGGCAGATTGTTAGCCAGTTAAAAAATATTAGCTTCCCTCGTGCGCTATTGATGGGAATTCTGATAATTTTCCTGGTGGGACTGCTGAGCAATTCTCTGGGACCCAAGACCTGGAATTGGGTAAAAATCACCTTTTTTGCTGGAAGCAGTTTTGCCCTTTTTGTGGTCAGCACGGTTCCGGAGCATTTTCTGGAGCAGCATCTGTGGGAACATGTCCTGAAGAAACACTTATGGCGTATATTCCTCTGGACATTAGGCGCGCTGCTGGTAATCCATTTTTTAGAACACTATCTTGATTTGCAGGCTTTGATTAAAAATAACTATCTTACCATTTTAATCATCGCTGTTTTGGTGGGCATCATTCCTGAGTCCGGCCCTCATATGATCTTCGTTACTCTCTTTGCACAGGGCTCGCTCCCGTTCAGCATTTTGCTGGCCAGCTCCATTGTACAGGACGGGCATGGTACGTTACCTCTTTTAGCCGTCTCAAAAAGGGGCTTTGTCTGGCTTAAGGTGGTTAATGTGCTCATCGGTTTGATGGTGGGGCTGATTGGTTTATTCCTCCTCTAAAGCTGACAAAAAGTGCGGAATAAATCTTCCCGGTAAAAACGGTTACACTCTTTTGTAGCCGGAATATTTTAGATTTTTTCGGTTATTTGATGACCACAAGATAATCCTGCCTACATTTGTTTTGCTATATTTCTCCATTTTCCTTATTTCTTTTTTCTATTTCCTGTATACTGATTTTCCACCATTCTGGCTAAACGATTCTCTACAAGGGGGCTCTGGTGATGCAGACGAAATATCATGGCTATCGCATTTATCCGTAAAATTTATTAAGTTACTCTTATAGTATGTATTATCTGGGAGAATGGCCGTGCATCCGATAAAAAATATTGGTTTTGTATCCACACGCTTTGCCGGCACCGACGGCGTCTCTCTCGAAACGTCCAAATGGGCGGAAGTGCTAACCCGTAACCGGTTTGAGTGCTTTTACTTTGCCGGGCAGTTGGATCGATCCAAAAGCCTGTCGTTTAAATCCGAGTTAGCTTTTTTTGATCATCCCGAAATTAAAGAAATTCAAGACGATTTGTTTGGAGTTACTAAACGATCGCCGAAAACTTCCGCAAAAATTCAAAAAATCAAGGAAAAGCTTAAGGAAGAACTGTACGCCTTCAAACGTAAATTTCATATTGATTTGCTTATTCCCGAAAACGCCTTGACCATTCCCATGAATATCCCGCTGGGACTGGCCATTACCGAGTTTATTGTAGAAACCGGTATTCCGACCATAGCGCATCATCATGATTTTTACTGGGAACGGGATCGCTTTCTGATCAACGCCTGCCAGGATTATCTGGATAAGGCGTTCCCGGCTGATTTACCGACCATTCAGCATGTGGTCATCAATTCTTTGGCCTCAAAACAGCTTAGCCGAAGACTGGGAATTTCCAATACCATCATTCCCAATGTCTATGATTTTGCAAATGTACTACCGGAAGAAGAGGGAAATTGTCAACTAAAGGAAAAAATCGGGCTAAATGAAGAAGATTTGTTTATTCTACAGCCCACGCGTATTGTTCCCCGCAAATGGATCGAGCGCTCGATCGAAATTGTGCGAAACCTTGAACTGAAAAACCCGGCGCTGGTAATATCCCATTCTTCCGGCGATGAAGGCGGTGATTATTTTAAGCGGATTATGGAATACGCGGAAAATATGGGCGTCAATATCATTTTGATCGATCATCTGATCGGTGCGGATACACCCGGCGAAACCAAAGATTTTACCATTGCCGATGCCTACAGATGTGCCGATCTGGTAACGTATCCCAGCGGATACGAAGGATTTGGAAACGCCTTTCTGGAAACCATCTATTTCAAAAAACCGATTGTAGTCAACCGCTATTCCATTTTTATCGCCGATATCGAGCCCAAGGGGTTTGATGTAATCACCATCGAAGGTTTTATTGCCGGAAAAGCTATCCGCAAAATCAAGCGCGTGCTTTCGGATACCGAATACCGCTTGAAAATGGTCAATTTGAACTATGAGTTGGCAGAGCGGTATTTTTCTTACGAAGTTCTGGAACGTCGACTGCTGCATCTGATTAACACGTTTGAAGAGATCTAATTGAGGCGGTTACTGTGACTATAGTAGTGCGAATGTATTTAGTTCATGCAACTACGGAAAATCGGAGATGAAAAACATTGCCATCTTACACTACTCCTGTCCGCCGGTGGTGGGCGGTGTAGAGGAAATTGTGCGTCAGCAAGCGTCGCTTTTTCGGCGCCATTTTTATCCTGTAAAAGTTCTGGCCGGTAAGGGCGGCCATTTTCTGAAAGACCTCCATGTGGAAATCAACCCATTGCTGGCCTCCGATCATCCGGAGATCAAGGAAGTACAAAATGCGGGTACGGCCGATAATGGGCATTTGGAACGGTTCACCGATCAAATCGAAAGCTACCTGAGAGAAAACCTGTCCGACGTGGATGTGTTGCTGGCGCATAATGTGCTCACCATGCCGTACAATTTACCTCTGACCAGGGCCCTGCATCGCCTGGCCAACGGCAGTCATTTACGTGTAATCAGCTGGAATCATGACTCTCCTTATTTTTATGAAAACTATCCGGAATTCTTAAAGGACGGGCACTGGAGTCTGTTGTGCACCTACAACGATCAAATTGAATACGTCACCATTTCGGAACGCAGAGCCGAGCAGTTCAGGGACCTGTACCGCCTGTCACAGCCATTGCCTGTAATACCCAACGGTATTGATCCCATTCGTTTTTTTCGCCTGGACGACACTACCTGGCGGCTGATTCAGGAGCAAGATTTATTTTCCACTGATCTGGTTCTAGTACAGCCGTCGCGTTTGCATCCCCGTAAAAATATCGAAAAATCCATCGAGGTGTTGGCCGCATTCAAAAAGAAGCATCGAAATGTAAAGCTTCTGTTAACCGGCGCATTCGATCCCCATGAAACATCGACCCATGAGTATTATCGTAAGCTTGACGATTTGGCTAAAAGATTAAAAGTGCGTGATGATCTGGTGATGGTGGCCGACTACACATTCAAAAACGGCCAAAAGCTAACCCCGGACCGGGTAATGATCCGCGACCTGTATCTGATCGCCGATATTTTGTTTTTACCCAGCAAACAGGAAGGCTTTGGCATACCGCTGTTGGAAGCGGGAATGATCAAACTACCCATTGCCTGTTCGGATATTCCGCCCTTTCGGGCCATCGCGGCGGCGGATGCGCTATATTTTGATCCGGAAGAAAATGCCGACATCATATGCGATAAAATCGAACGTTTTTTGGCAGATTTAAAACCGCAGCGCATGTTCCGGAAGGTGATTAACCAGTACGTCTGGGACAATATTTTCAAAAATCAATTAAGAGACCTGATCGAAAAAAATCCCATGGCGTCAAATTAATGGATTATTTTTCGCCTGCGCTTCGTTGGAATATGTTATTGCTTAGAATGATTCCTTTTTTTAGGTGAGCTCAAAATATCTTATTGGCGGGGCCTTGTATCATAACTGGAGTAAAAATATGAATCGTTTTATTTTTGTTGCCATTTTGATGATTAGTTCAATTCTTTTTAGCCAGAACTGGGTGCTCGAAATGGAAACCAGATCGGCTGGTTTTTATGAGATACAGAAGGAGTTTAACGACTACTGGAAGGACAGGGAAATCACCAGAGGCAACGGATGGAAGCAGTTTAAACGCTGGGAATATTTCTGGGAGCCGCGGGTTTACCCGGACGGTAAATTTCCGCCGCCGGATCAGATCCGACGTGCCCTGGCACAAAGCTCCTTGCAAAAAACGCAGGCGGTGAATAATGCTGCAAACTGGACCTCTCTGGGGCCGGATTCATGGGTAACCATCAGCTACAATCCGGGCATCGGACGGGTAAACTGCGTGTATGTGGATTCGCTTAATCCAAACACGTTAATGATCGGCGCACCCTCCGGCGGCTACTGGAAATCTACCGACGGTGCGTTAAGCTGGACCACCACCACCGATCATCTGGAAGCTTTGGGCGTGAGCAGCATTGCCGTGCATCCACACAACGCGAATACGATCTTCATTGCTACCGGCGACGGGGACGGCAGCGACACCTACAGCATCGGCGTGCTGAAATCGACCGACGGGGGAGAGACCTGGCAAACCACAGGACTGAGCTGGGAGGTAACCGAATCCCGTAAAATCAGCAAGCTTTTGATCAATTCTCAGGATCCGCAGATTATGTTAGCTGCTGCTAATAATGGTATTTTCCGCTCTGAAGACGGCGGGATTACCTGGACCAGCGTCATCTCTGGAGATTTCAAAGACATGGAATTTAAACCCGGTGATCCTAACACTGTGTACGCCTGTGGGCGGGCATTTTATCAATCCACAGACGGGGGGCAAACCTTTAGTAAAATTACCAGCGGTCTGCCCAGGGATTTCCAGGTGGGGCGTATGGCCATTGCCGTCACGCAGGCTAATCCGGAGTATGTGTACCTTCTGGCCTGCGATATTATTGATAACAAGTTCCTCGGGCTGTACCGCTCAAGTAATTCAGGCAATTCGTTCAGCAAACAATCCGATACGCCCAATATCCTGGGATACGCTACCGACGGTAATGATAACAGCGGCCAGGGTTGGTACGATTTGGCGGTGGCTGCCTCTCCCGCCAACCCAGAAGAGGTGTTTGTGGGTGGCGTAAACATTTGGCGATCAACGGACGGCGGGGTTACTTGGACTTTGAACGGTTACTGGTATTATCCCAATCAGGATTACCCTTACGTGCACGCGGATATTCATGCCCTGGATTTTTACGGTAACACGCTGTATGCAGGAACGGACGGCGGTTTGTGGAAAACGGACGATTCCGGGCAAAACTGGGAAGACCTGAGCTTTGGACTGGTTACCACTCAGTTTTACCGCATGGGTGGTTATGCCAACGACCGCGGAATGGTCATTGCCGGGGCGCAGGATAACGGAACCCTGCTGCTTGACAACGGTACCTGGACGCATGTGTACGGATCGGATGGAATGGAAGCCGCCATCAATTACAATAATCCCGACACCATGTACGCCAGTTACTATAACGGCGGACTGATGCGATCCGAAGACGGCGGGCAGTCGTTTCATGGTATTACCGATGATATCACGGAAAGCGGCGCCTGGGTTACACCATATGTGCTGCATCCGCAAAACCCGCAGATTCTCTTCGCCGGTTTTGAGAATGTGTGGAAATCTACCAACGGCGGGGATAACTGGTCCAAAATATCGAATTTTAATGTGGGCACCCTGCGTTCGTTAGCCGTGGCAGAATCCGATCCCGATTATATTTACACAGCCACGGGAAGTCACATTTACCGCACCAGCGACGGCGGCGGTTCATGGACGGAAATCAGCGCGGGTTTGCCGGTGGATTCTGTGAGTTTAACTTACATTACGGTTTCCGACACAGACCCGGGCCTGGTGTGGGTTACTTTCTCCGGTTACAAGAATGGTATTAAGGTGTACCGTTCCACGGATGCGGGGGGGACCTGGGAAAATATTTCGGGCAGTCTGCCCAATCTACCGGTGAATTGCATCGCAGTCGAACCCATGAACGCCAATCATCCTCTATATATCGGTACCGATGCCGGGATCTATTATCGCGACGATGCTACGGGTGACTGGGAAGCATACAGCACCAATTTGCCCAATGTCATTGTGAATGAACTGGAAGTACATTCGGGAAGTCAAACCCTGAAAGCGGCGTCTTACGGACGGGGAATTTGGGAATCTCCGCTGCAATCTACCATTTCCGATATTGCGCAAAAGGAATTTGCGATTCCTGCAGATCTGACATTGTACCCGAACTATCCCAATCCTTTCAATCCTTCCACGGTATTACGATACCGGATCGGGAAGTCGATGCATGTGCGTTTGGTGGTTTTTAACGCACTTGGACAACAGGTGCGGGTGTTGATGGACGGTATGCAGAAGGCGGGCGAGCACCAGATTACCTTTGACGCCAGCGGATTGGCCAGCGGCGTGTATTACGCCAGATTGTCCGCCAATGGGGGCAGCGTTACCTCGGGGAAACTGTTATTGATTAAATAATACGTTCACACGAAAGGGCATGTCCACGAATTATACGAATGAATAAGAAGTAATTTTCAAAAATTTTAGTAATCGTACATGAATGCCCAAAAAAAATTACAACCATGCTTAAAAGGGGGGTGAAGAACTAGCAACGTCACGGTTTTCTAATAACCAACACCCCCAACCAAGCCAAAGCTTCACCCAGGTATAATTGCGTAAAATAAAATGCCCCGCAGGGCATTTTTCAATAGCCAGGTGCGGTGCACCGGGAAAAAGGACAGCCCGGAAAGGGTTCAACAAAAACGAAGAATGGAAATGGAGGAGTTGAAAATCGGAATTTCCTGACGACTTTTCTTATTCCACCCTTCCAGGGTTGCGATTGAGGGACGTGTATTTGTC
>CAZJNP010000142.1:0-7192 GCA_964547355.1 uncultured Calditrichaceae bacterium | reverse complement strand
ATATAAGAAAGGGCAATCTGGGTTTCATGGTTCGTTTCATCTAAGTTTACGAATTTATTAAAGTACTTAATTATATCGGCTTAAATCCTATGAAGTTAAGCCGGATTGACACCTTTTATGAAATGCAAATACATTTTTAAATCCATTTGATTCATTAACTGAATTCTGATAATTTTCTTTTAAAACACAAAGTACATCCTAACCCCGTGGTAACACCAAAACGCCATGAAATCCATCAAACTGTTTACAGGTCCTTTTGAGTCGCTTTATTATTTTTCAACGCGTGTAGAAACTCTGGTTAAAGCCGGAAAATATAATTTTCTGGTGTTTCTGCCGGTAAACCGTGCGGTGCGGTACTACAAAAAACGGTTGGTGGATACAGCGCCAAACCGGGCGATGATCGATCCCCCAGTATTTACCTTTGACGAGGCCTTAACGCGTTTATACCGCAGGCTGCCCCATTCCAAAAAGATCATCGATTCTGATATGTTTTTAATGATGATTGAGGACATTCTAAACCAGCATGGCAGCGACTTCCGATTTTTTACCGCTGGCACCGCCGTAAGCTCCGGCCTTATCCGGAAAACAGGCGATATGATCAAAGAATTGCGTCGTTTCGGTTACAATGGTACAGCCTTTTCAAAATTAGCCATCCCGGAAAGAGATTATGATGAACTGAAATTCAGAGATTTTGAGCGACTGCTGAAAATGCTGGACGAACGGTTGGGCGAGCGTTACATCGACGAACCCTTTGCCCGCCACCAGGCAGCTTTGCATTTTAGCGAAGAAATCTTTCGCAGCGTATTTCCCGGAACCGAGCATATCTTCATCAGCGGTTATGGACTTTTTACGCCGGCCATGTTTCTGTTTATCGAAAAAGTGTCCCGCTGGGCGGAAGTAAACATTAAACTGGAATACGATAAGGCCAACCCGGCGCTCTTCAGACACACGATACAGGCCGCCAAGCGCATTATGGCCATGAACGCTCAGGTTCAAAAATCAAACACAGAAGGGTACCTAGCGCGCTTTTTATTTAATCCCGAACCAACCGCGGGGAAAAAGAAAGACTTCACCAATCGGATTGAAATTCAGGCATTATCTTCCCGCCGGGAAGAAGTGGCTTTTATTGCGGCCAAGATCAGGGAATTACACTTTGAGCATAAAATCCCTCTGCATCGTTTTGCGGTTACCTTTGCCAACCTGGAACGTTACGTACCGGATATCCGGCGCGTATTCCGGGACTTCGATCTGCCGATCAATCTATCGACCGGCTTCCCGTTGATTCAATCCCCTTTAGTTCGCCAGTTTCTTAACACATTGCAGGCAATCGCCAACGGCTTTCCCCTGGAGAGTGTCTTCCAATTACTGCAATCGCCTTTTACCCTTCCGCCCGCGAGCATGAATCCGGATTATCTCTACCGGCTTTTGGTCAAATATCGGCTGCGCCATCTTTCGCCGGGTTGGGAACAACGGCTAACTCAAGCTCCGGAATACCAAAACAGCGCCGACCGGCCGGAAGAAGAAAATCTGCCCTTTCAGATGCGCCTGCTGCAAGAATACCTGGCGCCCTATTATTCCGTGCCACACAGGAAACCGGTCGCTGTATTTTACGAACAGCTAAAATCTTTCTGGAAAAATATCGGTTTATTCGACTGGTACCGGTTAGACAGCCGCCTGTTGACCGAGCGGCAAAAGGAGAATGAATTCAGGGCTTTCAACCGGTTTATTTCTTTACTGGAAAAATTGGTCTGGATTCTACAGGAACTGCAGGGACAAAAAGAAATCACCCTCTCGTATTTCATCGGGGTAATTCAAAACAGCGTGGAACAGACGGTGTACAACCTAACCGAATGGCCGGATTACGGCGTTCAGATCATGCCGCGGCTGGAAATTTTAGCCGTGGATTCAGAGGTGCTCTTCATCGGCGGCATGGTGGACGGCGAATTCCCGCGCGCCTCCACCAAAGACATCTTTTTTAACGACCGTGTGCGTTCTGAAATGGGACTTATTGCGACCGAAGAGCTGCTGGATCAGGATCGGTTTCTGTTTTACATCCTGCTCAACGCACCAAAAGGAAAAATTATTTTAACCTATCCCCGGTACGAAGAAGAAAGCGCCCTCGTACCTTCCACATTCCTGAACGATCTGGAAGAAATCGCAATGGTTACGCACCATCAAGCGCTTCCTGAGGATTCGCGCTTCCTGAATAAACAGCGGCTATGGCTGAACCTGGGGCTTTCTTTACAACAACAAAATTACGACGAGGCCAGCCGCTGGCTGCAACTGATTGCCACAAACGCAGAGGAAAGCGCCGACCTGGAAGGATTTTTTCAGCGTTTGCAAGCCATGACGCAGCGCTATTTGCCGGATCGCTTTTCAGAATACGAAGGCCTGCTTTCTTCCGATGCAGCTTTAAAGCGTTTACAATCCAAATACACACAGACCACCTGGTCGGCCAGCCGGCTGGAAAGCTACGCCTTTTGCCCGATGCGATTTTTCTTCAGCCATATTTTAGAGCTGGAAGACCTGCCGCAAATCGAAGACGAAGTAAGCGCCCAGGAGCGCGGCAGTATGACCCATCGGATTCTGTACCGGTTTTACAGGGAATTAAAGCAAAAAAATCAAACCCGACACCCGGAACGACATTGGGAGCTGCTGCAAACTATCGCGCAGCAGGAACTGGCCGGCCTACCCTACCGAGGGATATTTCTGGAGCTGGAAAGACTGCGCCTGCTGGGTTCGGCCCATAAAAAAGGGGTATTGCAGGCCTTTATCGAAACCGATCAACGGGAAATAGAGGCTACCGGTTTCGAGCCGGCCTACTTTGAATTGGGGTTCGGATCAGGCGGAACGGACGAAAAGGACGCCGCGTCTCAAACACAACCCGTGGTACTGAAATCGGAGCGCGGGCAATTAAAGCTGACCGGTCGCATCGATCGTGTGGACGTGGACGCTGAGGGCCGTGCGTTGGTCTGGGATTACAAAACCGGCAATGCGGCAAAAGCCATCGATGTTTTCTCCATGGCAAAAGGCTATTACCTGCAATTGCCGCTGTACCTTTTAGCACTTTCGCAAATACAACCGGAACTGCGTCCCGTTTTAGGCGGGTACTTTCTGGTAAGCGATGCTTCGTCGCTCAAGCGCAAAGCCGCGCTTGCCGACGCCGGGGAGGTCGATTTTGTAACAGAAAAAAAAGCGCTTCTGCCCCATCCTAAAGCGCAGGAAGCACCCGCCACGCTGGATTTTGAGGCTTTCCTGCACCACATGCTGACGCTTGGGTTTGAGGCCGTGGAGCGTCTTTTGCAGGGCCGGTTTCACCACACCTTTTTCCCAAAGGAAAACGCTTGCAGCAGTTACTGCCCCTATCGACGTATGTGCCAGAAAAACGTGGGGAAATTAATGAAAATGGCGGAAGAATTACAGGGTGAATAAAAAATAATGCGGCCACTTTAAAAAGGATAAATCTACGGATTTCACGAATTATCACAAACTTTTTTCAACGATGAAAGTGTAATGAGATTTGTGCAATTCATGTTTTTCATGATTCTTAGAATAATGGCGAAGAGGTACTAAATTTTTTTTACTCAATAAAAAGTCTTTCGTAAGACTGAATAGAAAAAGGAGCATTCGCAGCAACGAATGAAGCAAGAATTAACCGAAGCCCAGCAAAAAGCGCTGGATTTAACCAGGAATATTTCAGTAACGGCCGGAGCCGGTTCCGGAAAAACCAAAATTCTGGTGGACCGCTTCCTGAAAATTGTTTTACAGGACGCGGGCAAAACACGCCGCATCCTGGCCATTACATTTACCAATAAAGCGGCCGGAGAAATGCGTGAGCGGATCGCCGCAAATGTGGTGGAACGGTTGTCACGTACGAACGATGCGCGGCAGGCGGCAAATTTACGTCGCATACGCGATCAGCTAAACTCCGCGGCCATTTCCACCTTTCACAGCTTTTGCGCCCGCGTATTGCGAGAGTTTCCCTTGCAGGCTGGATTGACGCCCGAGTTTACCGAGATGGACGAAATTCGCAGTTTCATCCTGCGCCGGGAGGCGGTGTCCCGGGTTTTCCAGTCCCTGGAACGTGACGACACCTCAACCTGGATCGATCTGTTCAGCCGGTTGAACCATCACAAAACCACGGAAATGCTGATGGCCGCCCTGGCCAAACCGTACGAAATGCGCAAGATTCAGCGTCTCTTTACCGCATTTTCGGCGCAAGAGTACCTGACTTTTCTCCACAACCAGTGGCTATTTTTAATCGAACCACAGCTTTCCGCTCTGAACGTCGCCGACTTTGCCGCGAAAGTACGCGAAACATTGCAAACCATTCCGGAGACCTGGGGTTGGCCCACGGACAAGGCCGCGGCCGTATTTCATCAATTGCGTGCGTTTGACGAGAGTTACACCCGGGCTCCCGGTTCTCAGGATACGCTGCGCCATCTGACCGCTCTGATCGCTCTTTTAACCACCGGAGAAAATGGAACTGCCTATAAAAATCTGGGATATTTGGGGAAAACACAAAGCTGGCCGTCGCATGCAAAACCCTTGCTGCTGGAGCTCAGTCGGCGCAGCGCGCTGGTGGCCGAACCACTGAAAAAAAACGGCCTGCTGTATGGATATCAGGAAAAAGACCGCGAATGGCTTGAGGTTTTTGGCCTCTTTTTACGCCTGTACGAAAAAACGGCGGCCCAGTACGAAGTAATGAAAAAAAATGAAAGCGGCGTGGATTTTGACGATTTGCAAATCAAAACGCTACAACTGTTAACCGATCATGAAGACATCCGGCAGGAGCTGAACCGGCGCTTCGATTTCATCATGGTCGATGAGTTTCAGGACACCGACGATCTGCAGTGGCAGATTTTGAAAAAACTGGCCGCCGGGCCGGATGGCCAGATCGCTCCTGATAAAATCTTTGTGGTGGGCGATCCCAAACAATCCATTTACGGTTTTCGAAACGCCGATATCCGCATCTTCAAAAAAGTAAAAGAAGAATTTGCCGCCCTTGCCGGCGCGTCCGGTCCGGAAGATTATTCCGGTAATGTGGTGTTTAAAGAAAGTTTTCGCTTTTTGCCGCGAGTCAACGGCTTCATCAACCGTATTTTTAGCAGAATCTTAACCGAGAATGTACGCAATCCATACGAAGTGGGATACCACGCCCTGGAAACCAGGCGTAACCTGCCAGGCAAAGGGGACGTGACGCTTACGCTGCTAAACGATCAGGAAGAAGCCGATTATATCGCCTGGCAAATCGAACGGTTAGTCGCCGAAGAGCGCACCTGTTACGAATGGCAGGGGCAAGAAACAGAGCGCCCGTTAAAATACGGCGATATGGCCGTGCTTGTACGGCAGCACAAAGATCTGCTACCGGTGGAGCAGGCTCTGCGCAACCGGGGCATTCCGTTTAAAACCGCCAAAGGCATCGGATTCTGGCAAAAGCAGGAAATTTTTGACATTTACCACTTGCTGCGTTTTCTGCAAAATCCCCAAGACGATTTCGCATTGATCGCCATCCTGCGGTCTGCTTTCTTTATGTTCTCAGACGAATGGCTATTCTTCCTTGCCGGCGAACCCGGAACGCACTATCTGGACAAACTGCGCCACGCTGCAGATACTTGTCCTGCCTGGTGTTCCGGTCCGGCTCTGGAACGGGTAGCCCGCGCTTCCCGCCTGCTCGACCGTTGGCGCGGACTGCGTGACCGGATTTCACAGGAAGAACTACTACAAACCATCATGGAAGACAGCCACTTCCGCGAACTGCAGGCCAGTCAGCTAAACGGCGAACAGGCGGTGGCAAATGTGGAAAAATTAATCCTCCAGGCCCATCATTTTGACCTGTCCGGGCCGGCAGGATTAACAGAATTCTTAGCCCATCTAACCGATTTAATCGAAGAAGAAATGAAGGAGGGTGAAGCGCAAATCGCCATCGAGGACGACACTACCGTTAAACTTATGACCATCCACGCGGCCAAAGGTTTGCAGTTCCCGGTGGTTTTTCTGCCCTTTCTGCACACTCAGGTAGGAAGTAAAAGAAACAACGTGTTCATGGATAGCGAAATCGGCATGGCCACCACGTTCGAATCCCTGCACAATTCCGGACAGGAACCGCTGATGCTGCGTTTGCTAAAGGACCGCCAGCGCAGAAAAGAGCTGGCCGAAGCACGGCGTTTGTTTTACGTGGCGGTTACGCGCGCCAGCAACTATCTCTTTTTATCGGCCACGCTTAAAGAAAACCAGCAGCCAAAGGAAAATTCAGCGCTGAACTGGCTGCGTGAGGCGTTAATTCCGGACGGCATCGACATCATAAATCCTGCACTTGATGCGGACGAAAACTCAGAACTTCGCGTTTTGCGCGGATTTGAAGAAGCACAGCAGGCCGAAAGCGGCTTGGAAATGTGGTTAACCCAACTGGAAGAACTTCCCCGGCAAGCCAAAGAATCTGCGCCCGAGCAAGAACTTCCCGTTTTTTTAAAACCAGTGCAGGTTACTTCCGGCGCGCAGGTCTTTTCCGCCACGCGCATCATGACTTTTCTTGAAAATCCCGATGAATATTACTGCCGGTATCATCTGGGCTTTTTCGAACACGACTATCAGACTTACGGAGAATTGATTTATCCCGCAGACGATGCCCTGTTATGGGGTAAAGTGGTGCACCGCTTTTTCCAGCTCTGGGCAGAGCAGGGGCAGGCGGATTCAGATTTGATCGACTCCATCTTTTACGACTTCGATATCTTTGAACCGCCAACACAACAGCGCTTCACCGAGAATCTAAAAGAACTCAAGAACAAAGTAGAGCGCTCCGAGCAGGCGCGCCGAATCGTTTTTGCGGCTAAAGGGTGCAGCGAGCAAAGTGTTTTGATGCGTCTGGGCGATGATTATTTTACCGGGACGATCGACCGCATGTTCTTGAACGATCAAGGCGACTGGGAAATCGTGGATTACAAAACCAACCGCATTCCCGCATCCCGCATTCCGGAACACGCCGCAAAATATGAATGGCAAATGAAATCTTATGCCCTGCTGCTCAGCCGCCTGTATCCAGATCAAAAGGCTTTCCCGGTGTCTCTCTATTTCTTACATCCGGATCGCATGCATCGTAAGACTTTCCACAGAAATGAAATTGCTCAAATTGCAGACGAGATTCAAAAAATCATTGCGGAAATAAAGCGTACATTCCCGATCGGTGAATGAC
>CAZJNP010000141.1:0-7227 GCA_964547355.1 uncultured Calditrichaceae bacterium | reverse complement strand
GTTTAAACCAGCCGATAGAGCGATTTGATAGTCCGGTTTTTTATGCCTGCGGACAGATTTACTTTTTTTGCCGGATATCATTCGGTTGAAGCCGTTCATTGGAGAAATTGCCGTCGCCGCCAACTGACGCCAAAAACTTTTTTCCCCGCTAAATAGCACGAGATTCGAAACGCGGTAGCTAACCTCTCCCAGAACAATCCCGCTCATCGGTGTGGTAATTATGTCATTCATGGACGGATACTCAGTTTCCATGAATAATTCCCACATCAGGCTGCCGGCAAAAGGATACGGCAGGGACTGCCAGAAGTTTAAGCCCGAAGAACGGGCGGCCGTAAACGATAACGCTCCGCTGTAGGGATGAAACAACTGGTTGGTTTCAAATCCGTCCGCATCCCAAACAAATCCCTGCTTTAAGTTATTGCGCATGCTTTCCAGGGAAATTCTGGCCCAATCCACATCCCGAATGTAGCGGTCTATCGACCAGACAAAAATATTAAGACCGAACGTCTCCGCGGCCGGCAGCCAATAATTGACCCTGTCGTTCTGAACCAGGATTGGTTCTGAATAATTCTCTGATTTTGTTTCGTTCTGTAATGGAAAATGGGCAGATTGGCTAAATAAACTTGAAAAACCAAGGCCAAGGTTAAATAGTATGATTAAATAAAAAAATGACAACCTTTCAGCCATGTTTTGCCATCTAATGGGGACGGGCATATTTATGCTCTCCTGAAATTTCCTTGCTCAGTTTATAATTGGGCGAGGGATTGATTTTTTCCAAACAATAACGAATAATACAATCCAGATTACCGATCGGAAAATCATCGCATTAATACTGTGGGCGGCTACAGTATTGCCGAATACGGTTAGGAGTAAAACCAGAACCGTCATATGGGCAATGCCCACAAAACCGGTTAGTTTAAGGGCAAACCGATGGTTGAGCCAAAG
Source organism: uncultured Calditrichaceae bacterium (assembly GCA_964547355.1). Lineage (GTDB taxonomy): Bacteria > Calditrichota > Calditrichia > Calditrichales > Calditrichaceae > CAZJNP01. The sequence goes on along the minus strand of CAZJNP010000141.1, from coordinate 6,282 downwards.
CACTATCCCGGTAACAACGGATAGTATTCCCATGGTTACATTGTATTTTACAAGCCAAGGCAATACGTTGTATTCCGGAATGGATGCCCCCGTCAGAACTTTGGAACCAGCGACTACTGCCATTAAACCGATGCCCGCTGCCACGACCGCGGCAATTTTAATATAAACGATATTTTTCATTGAATACTTGCCTTTCACATTAAAACAAACTAAACGAACCGTATTTTTTCGGATGTTTTTTAATATCTTCTGTTAAAGCACGCAACTCACGCGTTAAACGTAGTAGTTCGTTATAGTATTCCTTATCTCTGATTAATTTACCTACGGTTCCGTTTCCGTTAAGCTTTTTCATTAACGAGTCTGTTTGAACGGTAATTGATTTTATCTGCGGATATAAACTGGTATCGGCAATTGCCTTGCCAACACTTCCCTCTCCTTTGGCAATGCGACCAGTAATGGTTTCCAGTTGCTTGGTGGTGTTTAACAAAGCCTTGTAAAGAGATGAATCTCTTAGCAATTTACCGGCATTACCTTTGCCGTCACGAAGGTTCTGAGTTATGTTTTTTGCATTGCGCATGGTAGTTTTTAAATCGCCTGCCATGGCCGGATCATTTATTAACTGCCCGATCGCTCCCTGACCATTCACCGTTCTTTGCGTCAGTTTATTGAGATTGGCCATTACATACTTTAGTTCAGAGATAGAAGCTGCTGCATCGGCAATTACGTTGTCCATATTTACAGATGATTGGCTGTTGATGATGTCCCCGGGCTTCAGCGGCGGTTCGCCGGAATGTCCCAGAGAAATATCCACATACTTATCGCCCAGCATGCCCATGGTTTTTATCTGTGCCATGGACGAAGCGGTGATGTAATCCCGGTAATCCTTGTCGATCTTCAACTCGATCAAAATGCCCTGCTGCTGTTCCCGTGTGGTAAATTTCATATCGCCAACCACGCCAACCTTTAATCCGGACAGTGTGATAAACGCCCCCGGAATAAGCGATTCCGCATCCGGTTTAAACATATATATGGAATATTTAGCATCAAATAGTTTCTGGTTTGAACCAACAATATAAAAGATGAGGCCGACTAATACCAAAGACAAGGCCAACATTAAATAGACACTAATCTTAAATCCGTTATTTTTCTTATTTGATTCCATACTCAATCACTACTCCCGGACAAAATGTTCTAAAAAGTACTTTTCATTCAATGCCGCCAATTCCTCATCATTCTCTTTTTCGGATGATATCCGTCCCTGTTCAAGATGAATAATCTTGTCCATCACACGCGCAAAGTAGTGCAGCTCATGGCTCACGATCAGGGACGTCACATTTAACCGTTTTTGCAAATCTTTTATAAGCTCCACCACTCGCAAAGCAGAACGGGCATCCAGTCCGGCCGTGGGCTCGTCGTACAGCAGGAGTTTGGGATGCGTGACGATAGCCCTTGCTATGGCCACACGCTTTTTCATTCCGCCGCTCAGTTGAGAAGGATAATAATCCAGGTAATCCTTCAAGCCCAGGTACTCCAGTATTTCCAGCACTCGCCGCCGGGCTTCGGACGGTTCCACATGCAGCGCTTCTTTTAAAAAGAAACTGACATTCTCTTCCACACTTAACGAATCAAACAATGCTCCTTCCTGAAAAACAATCCCGCACTGCTGTCTGATTTTCATCAGTTCCTTATTGCTTAAGTGCTTAATATTCTCACCAAAAACGTAGATGGAGCCTGAGGTCGGTTTCAGCAGGCCTAAAATTAATTTTAGAATCGTACTTTTCCCTTCCCCGCTGTTGCCGCTTAGCAGAACAATTTTTCCCTTTTCTATTTGAAAAGAAAGGTCGTTCAGAATCTGCTTTTCGCCTAAAATAAGTGAAACATTTTTAAACTCAACCATTTTACTTCCTAATAAAGTGACAAGACAATACGCGTTAAAATAAAATCGATAAACAAAACGCCCACGGAAGCGAACACTACCGTTTGCGTCGCGGCCCGTCCCATGCCTTCGGCTCCGCCGCGAATGGTATAACCGTAGTAACTGCTGACCAAACCAATAATCAAACCGTAAAATGGCGGTTTAATCAGACCGATGGTTAAATCCTTAACCAATAGACCGCCGCGCATGGACAACCAGAAAAACTCGGAATCCAGACCGATCCAGTGCACAGAAGCATACCAGCCGGCAAGTATTCCTACGGCATCGGCAATAATCGTTAAGGGCAACATGACCATAATAGAAGCGAATACACGCGGTACGATTAAGCGTTTGATGGGATCCAGTCCAAAAGCGCATAAGGCATCGGTTTGTTCGCTAAGCACCATATTACCGATTTCCGAAACGATTTTTGCACCCGTCCGTCCGGCAAGCATCAAACCGGTAACAATAGGACCGATCTCTCTGATGATGGAAATGCTCATAATACGGCCCAGCAACAACTTGGCGCCGAAAGGCTCCAGCTTTTTGCCGTATTCGAACGACATCACCATGCTGGTAAAACTGGTAGCCAAAATCACCAGAAACAGGGCCTGAATGCCCATAATGTAAAACTGATATAAGGTTGCATCGCGGTAACGAAATGCAGCGCCCATAGAAGACAAGGTTCTGAACGCAAACTTCAGCCTGCGTTTTATTTCGTGAAAAACATAGAATACTTTGTATTTGTTAATTATATTATTTATCGATTCCAGCATTGACATTGCTCAGTAACTGTCAGTTAACCTTCAAAAAAATAATGCCAACCGCTACTACGGTTGGCATCGGCAGTGCGTGTTTTTAAAAGCTGTATTTTATTTGCGTATAAACCATATCGTTGTCGTTGAACTGACCAAACATACCAGCTGTTCCGGTAAAAATATTGGCACCAACCAGGACTTCAAATCCGTCGGCTAAGTCATAGGTTAGCTTAGGCCGGATCAACGACGCTTCATTGTTAAAATCATAGTACATAAAAAAGGACATATTCAGCGTTTCGTTCAAAAAGTCGCGTGTGGCCAAAAAGGTCGCCATATTGGAATACTCGTCGTTTTTAATCGCATCGTCATAGTCCAGAATGGCCTGCTGAATGAACTGTCCGCTGAGATGCACATCAAAAATGGAGTAATCCAGCCCTAACAGATAGTGCAGATAATCCTTTTTAACAACCATTTCTTTGGCCTGCGGATCGGTGCTGTTGAAATACTTGCCCGAATAATACGCGCCTTCCCCGCGTAAGACAAACGGTCCGATAGTGGTGCTGAAACTGCCGCCGCCGATGGTTAAACGATGATGCTCGGGATATACAGTAATACTATCTAGTTCTGGCTGCTGTGGATTGCTTAGATCCATATGTTTAACCGTATGCATGGTGGGGTCATCGTCCCAGGCGTAGCCGGCCATGACTTCAAAATCCACCAGCGCGGTCAACGCCGAGAATTTGGCGAACACTTCGCTATTTTCCAGGCTCTGTTTGACTTCTTCCCTGGAATTGTCAATCACCGGCGGCATCTGGAAATCGGGCATGGCCGGCCGCCATATGCTCCCTTCCGGCGGAAACAACGTAGGTGTAAAGGTTGGAATCCATACCAATTCAAACGTGTTGTCGCCTATGTAGTAATCGGCTTTTAGGCTGGTGATGCCCATGCGGATTTCGTCAAAATCGCGTAATAAAAATTCGCTTAAATCTTTGGGCGATACAATATCGGTAATGAACACGCCGTCCGCCTTGCCCCAGATAATCTGCTGTTTACCGATGCGCAAATCGACGGAATTAAAATAGATATCCAGATAGGCTTCCCGTAAACCGAGTTCCAGCCCCTGGTTGGCATACTGATAAATGTAGGGATTAACTTTAAGGGCCACTTTGTCCTTACTCTGTTCCACATTCAGATTAAAAGTGTTCTGAATGATGGAGAATTCATTATCGCCTTGCAGCAGAACTCCGGTGTAGTTGCGGGCATAACCGGTTAAGGAAATCCCCTGAGCCTGAAGTCCTGCAACCACCAACAAAACGGTAATAAAAGATGTTATGTACTTCATTATTTCAGTCCTCTTTTCATCATGCGTTCGGTGAATTTATTAGCCGGAATGCCGATATTAATTTTGACATCGGTCAGTGCCATAATGGTTTGATGTTTCTTTTGCACATTATCCATTTTCGTTGTGATAATGATCCAATAACCTTTGATGTTTTCATATTTTTCGATGGTTAAAGTTTTCAGATATTCACCGTCTTCATCATAGAATTCTTTTTTCAGACCAATCCATTTATCCTTGACAATCCATGTAATGGTTTTGGAATACATGTAATCTTCATCTTTGGGAACGCTCTCGACGACATAGCAATCTTCGCCGTTTAGTTTTTCTTCCCGTAAGATTTTATGGTTGTCGTCATTGGGCTTGCGGTCGCCTAAATCGTCATAGGTGAAATCCGATCCCATAAAATAATCGCTTTTACTATCGCTGGATATGCGTTTGACTTTTTTCAGCGCCGGCAGATAAATCCACTGATCGTCGTCTTTATTGGGATCGTCATAACTCCAGTTCATAAACGACGTATTGCGCACATCAGCCGGTTTGATAAAAAACATGATTTTCTTTTCCACTTTGCCGAAATCGCGCAGATATTGTTTAATTTCGCGCACGCGCTTATCACCTCTTGAATTAATCAGTGTCATGGTCAAATGGGCTTCCATATCTTCGCCGGTATCGCGATTGTAAACCTTTTCCATCACCTGCAAACCGGTGAGCTTTTCCTGGGCAAATGCGTTCAACGCAAAGGCCATGGCTAATAACAAAAACATACTTACTCTGTACTTCATAGTACACCTCCTAATGGTTATATTTCAGTATTCCGCACAGATGAAACAGATTTAGCGGAATTTCTTCATTTAATTTTTTATCTGTTTCTTTCCGCTAAATCAGTGTTATCTGTGTTCTACTTATTTCTCTTTCTAAAGTAAATGTTCGAACCGTAAAGGATGACGAACATGATGGTTACCGTTCCTAAAAAGCTTGTGAACATGTTCAGCGAAACCAAAGCCCCCAGAACCCGGTTTGGCGGGAACACGGAAAAGAGCAGCACCAAAAATCCGGCAATGACCACAATGGCATTAAAAATAATCGCCCTGCCGGAATGGTGCATGGTCAGATGAACGGTCTTCAGTTTGTCGCCTGTCTGTTCGGCGTATATCTTGTAACGTTCGATAAAATGTACGGCGTAATCGATCCCGATGCCGATGGCAATGCTGGAAATCAGCGCCGTGGTAGTGCTAAGCGGAATATTCAGCAGCCCCATCACACCAAAACCAATTAGAGCCGTGATGATAATGGGCACCGAACCAATTAAACCGATGCTGAATTTTTTGAACATGAACGCCAATAAAATGATAATAATAAACAGCGACATAATCAGGCTGGTAATCTGACCTTCTAAGATCAAATCCGTAAACACCAGCGCTTTGTAGCCGGAGCCTGCATAATTCACCTGAACGCCCATTTTTTCAAACTGCGGTTTATACTGTTCTATGATGGCAATAGCGCTGTTTAACGCTTTGGAATTATCGCTTTTCAGCTGAAAAGTAACATTGGCCTTTTTGTAATCTTCCGTGACCACCTGCCATAAATTTTCCGGATCGCCGGACATTTCATAAAGCAGCAAATACTGGGCAATCAGATCCTGGTTGTCCGGAATGGCATCATATTCATTGCTATCTGCATGCATGACTTTATTCATGCGTTTCAAATAATCGCCCAGTGAAAAGGAATTACCGACCACCGGCAGCTTCCCAACTACATCATCCTGCATTTTAACAATCAGTTTCAGAGCCCGTGGTTCTTTAAACATATCGCTGTTTTTCCCCTCGAGCACCACATTCAACGTACTGGTGCCGCCGAAATGATCATTGATGAATTGATCGGTCAGCACAATGTCGCTGTCCTTTTCGAATTTTTCCAGGAAACTGGAGTTGATCCACACTTTGGTCATGCCCCAGATGGAAATGGCAGCAATGAAAATCGTTATGCCGTAAACCATGCTTTTATGTTTCAACACACCTTCGGCAAAACGATACGCCAAGTGGTCCCCGGTATCATCATCTTCTTCGGATTTAATTTTCTTTTTAGCCCGCGGCAGGCCAAACGCCAAAATGGCTGCCGGAACAAGCAACAGAGAAAACACCATGGCCAACATCACGCCAAAGGCGGTAAAAATACCGAAGTATTTGATGCGATAAACCTGGAATGTAAGCAGAGAAATAAAGCCCACAGCCGTGGTTACGGACGTCATCATCACCGGACGCCACATT
>CAZJNP010000140.1:0-7238 GCA_964547355.1 uncultured Calditrichaceae bacterium | reverse complement strand
GTCCAAAGAACAGATCATGAAGAAACTAAGAGAAGAGGGCGGTCCGGTAATTTCCAAAGCCATAGACGAATTGGATCTGGAATTGATTTAAGGAGAATCGGAAATGATGAATATGAACGATATACTCAAACAGGCTCAAAAGATTCAGGAAAAAATGAAGAAGGTTCAGGACGAGCTGGCGAATATCAAAGTAGAAGCCACGGCCGGAGGCGGTATGGTTAAGGTGGTGGCGAATTGCAAACTGGAGATTGAGTCTATTAGCATTGAAAAATCCGTCATCGATCCTGAAGATAAGGAGATGATGGAAGACCTGGTGGCTGCGGCGGTCAATCAGGCCATTAAAAACGCTCAGGAAAGAGCGAATGAAGAAATGAAGAAGGTCACCGGCGGTTTGCTGGGCGGCTTGAATCTGCCGGGGAATTTGAATATTCCGGGACTGTAACATGAAAACGCTGGGAATATCCAGCCTGGATCATTTGATTCAGGCGTTGACTAAATTACCGGGTATCGGCCAGAAGAGCGCGCAACGTCTGGCGTTGTTCATATTGAAAAGTCCGGTGGAATACGCTGCGGAATTAGCCGAAGCTATTCAGGACGTGAAACAAAAAATTCGTTTATGCCAGCAATGCTTTAATGTGGCCGAAGGCGAATTGTGCAGGATTTGTGCCGATCCTTCACGGGATCACACGCAGATATGCGTGGTGGAAGATATCGTGGACATCATGGCCATTGAAGAAGCCCAGGTTTTCCGGGGGCAATATCATGTGTTGGGCGGCGTAATTTCGCCTTTAGCCGGAATCATGCCGGAGGATTTGCACATCAGAGAACTGGTTGAGCGGATACAAGCCGGGGGTGTTAAGGAAGTGCTGTTTGCCATCAATCCCAGCACGGAAGGCGAGGCCACGATGATTTATCTGTCTAAAAAATTAAAGCCCACAGGAGTGCGACTGACGCGCATTGCCAGCGGCGTTCCTATGGGCTCTCATCTTGAATTTCTGGATACGGCTACGATCGGACGCGCAATTTCCACCCGACAGGAGCTATAATTTCCACTCCCATTTTTCGGTAGCTAATTCGCTCTGGGCAAAGAGTTCCTTGGCCCGTTTTTCCATCTGATATAATGTATTGTCATCGTTGTTAGGGTCGTGGTGGTAAAGCAGCAGCTTTTTAACCTTGGCCTGAGCGGCCGCGTCGCAGGCCATGGCGATGCTGCTATGGCCGTAGCCGGCAAACTTCGTATATTGTTCCTCGGAATACTGGGCATCGTGGATCAGAATATCTGCCTCGCGCGAAAAGTTAATCAACCGTTGATCGCCGCCAGCATATTCTTCCACATCCGTGGCGAACACTATCTTTTTATTGTTCCATTCCACGCGGTAAAGATAACTGCCGTCTTTAGGATGAAAGTAATACTTCATATTGAAAATACTCAGGTCTGAAAAGGCCGGTTCGGTTTCGTTGATGTAGCCGACCTGCGGTTCTGGATTGCCGGAATTAAAATAAAGGAACATATTCTCTGTGATATTGTGAAAACTCTTTTTGCTGCGAAATTCGTCCATACTCACCGGGAAATACTGGGGGATGACCTGAGTGCGAAGGATTTCTTCGAAATCCATACCCAGCGTGGCCGGGCCAAAAAAATGCAAATGCACATTGGGCATATAAATGGGCGCAAAAAATGGAAATCCGATTAAATGATCGGTATGAGTATGGGTGAACAGCAGTGTAATATGAAACGGCTTTCCCGTTTCCTGGTTATATTTTAAAATTTCCGGGATTAATTCTTTACCCAGGCGAATAATACCGCTGCCTGCGTCGATAATGACCACGTGTTCGGGTGTGCGTACCAGCATGCAGGTTGTATTACCGCCGACTTTTGTACCTTCTTCCGGAGCAATGGGATAGCTTCCTCTAACACCATAAAGTTTTGCTAAAAATTGAAAGTCGCTCATACTCATTCCTTTAGTAGTTTACAGGATTCAATTATATGATTACCGTTCTCAGGAACGCGATTCAAGTTTACGAATTTCGTCGCGAAGGCGGGCTGCTTTTTCGTACTCCTCTTTTTCTACTGCTTTCTTGAGCTCCTGCTTTAAACGTTCCAGCTCACCGGAATCGGACTTAAACAGGAATTCTTTTTCCCCGGTTTCTTTTTCTTCCGGAACGTAAGCCGCTTCATCCATTACTTCTTCGTTGACAAAGATGGAGGCCCCTAAACGAACTGCCAAGGCAATTGCATCGCTAGGACGGGCATCTACTTCCAGCACTTCCACATCCCGACGCAACCGAATAATGGCGTAATAGGTATTCTCTTTCAATTCTGTAATGATGACGCTTTCCAGGGTCATGTCGAGCAACTGAAGAATATTAGCCATTAAATCATGCGTTATTGGACGCGGCGGCGTCAGATTTTCAAGAGCAAGGGCAATCGACTGGGCTTCGTATTCGCCGATGACTATCGGTAAAGCCCGGTTACCTCTTTGTTCTTTTAAAATGATTCCGCTGGCCTGGGTTTGGGTTATGAAAATGCCATTTACGGTGACTTCGACCATTTAAATAAACCTATGAAATTATACGGTTTTTACTGCCGATACTTCAGGGACCAGCATTTTTACAATGCGTTCAATCCCCTGATTTAAAGTGATGGAGGACATGGGACAACCCCCACAGGCGCCCACCAATCGAATATATACTACGTTGTTCCCATCGATGCGCACGAATTCCAGGTCTCCGCCGTCCGCTTCCAAACCAGGACGAACAGAGTCCAAAGCTTTTTTTACCGCCTTTTCTAAAACATGTACACTCATTTTTTCTCGATTCAGATTCTGATGTTTGTGCGCCTTTTTACTTTCCAGCGTAATGTTGGTTTGATATTCGAACACTTTCTGAAAAAAGTTTAAAAAATAATATCACAAAGTCAAATCCTTTTTAAACAATCCTATTCAGGCCTCACATGCCTCTTTTGCAATACTTTTTTTAAATGATATTAATTATTCTTCAGAATTAATATGATCCTTCTCACTTTCGCGACAATAATTCACACCTGTGATTGTTTCATCGAGATTAAAAATAAAAAAGATCGGATATATCTTTTAATCTACCTGTTATTCAACTGACAAAAACTTTTTTATTTTAGGTACGTCTTTTGGTTGTTCATGAAATGATTGTCTTGTAAATAGCAATTTCCTAAATTCGCATCATGCGTGCATCCTTAAAAACAATTTTCATTTTCCTGGTCATTGTGGTTTTAAGACCGATATACGGATTTGATGTTTATACTTCACAACAAACCGGAATCCATTTTCTATTCGAGTCGGATAACCAGACAAACAGGATAGTCGTAAATTTTTATATCAGCGCTACTTCATATTCTGATCAAAACGGTAAATTAAATCAACAGGCTAATAAGCTTGCATATCTCTATCAATCGCTTTGCAGTGAATTTGAGACGGTAGATATTTATGAACCCGGTACATTGAAACTATTTCCCAATCAGGTGTTAAACGTCGGTCTGATTCGCCTTCAGATTTTTACGACGCAGCAACAGCGGCTATTCAAATACTTAATTAATCTGGAAAATAAAAATTTTAAATATCGTGCCAGAGAACCCTTGCCCAAATCGATTGTTTTGAGCTCGCGAGACTTTTTATCTTTCACCGACAGACCACATCCATCCATTACATCGGAATCTGACCCTGCATCTCAGGCGGGTAAATCCGTTATGAACGCGGGCTCTGATTTAAGCATTTTCATTTATGGCCAATTTGACCGGTTAAAACTTTTAGAGTCGTTGCCGCAGCTTAAAAAACAAGAGGCGTTTTCAATACTCCCAAATTCTGTGAATGATTCGGTCAAACGCGTCTTTCAGCAAAAGAAAGATACCCTGAGAGTGCTTTTACCTTTGCCGGAATTAACAGCGACACGCCGTCTGGTGGAAATCTGGTTTAAGACGTTATTGCAGAAATACTTTAGTAATCGTTATCCCCGGGCACGTGTATTTATCGACCTGCCCTGGAGTAATGGAGGCAGATATTTTTTGCTGTTTGTTACAAATTTGAAACAGGAAAAATTAAACCGGACGGAATTATCCGCATGGCTGAACAATGCCTGTAAGAGCAAAGAATTAAGAAATTGGTATTATTGCGTTTATTTGCCAGCTTTATCTCTGGAGCAGAAGGATGTACTGAACAGAATACATCAGAAATTTTTAAGTTGGTATTTTATGGGACACCCCGATATTTATTTTCGGGTGTATCCGCCGAATGGCTTTCCGGAGCAAAAACTTCTAAAGGAAGCCGATCGTTTAATCCGGCTATTCACAAACACAATCGAGCAAAGGGATGATTAACGAACGAGGCATAGTTTATTCATTTATCTTATTAGTGGCGTTTATGAGCGGAGGGTTTGCCCAGCCCGGACGCGATGTTATCCAGCGGTGCATGCCTGAAGCACCTGTTACATTTTTGGTATTGTTTGAAAATCCCGGGGAGAGTTCAAAGGATGCGTTCCCCGGGGAGTTTCAGAAAACTGCGCGAATACCCGTTCTTTCTTTGCCCGGTGCCGGAATTTATGCTTTTCATCAAGTTCATCCCGGTTGTGTCCCTGATTCTGGTTTCTTGCCATTATTTACAGACTACAATCAATTGCCTGATCTAATCCGACCGGAAATTGCTTCTTATTTCAGCAGCCGTTTTTACGAACGGCGCAAATTACACATCCGCGGCTGGTTGCTTCATGCAGCGGACACCTGTTCGGGAAAGTCCTCTGTTCCGGCTATGGAATTTCTCTACCGTGGTCATACAAAGGATTTCCATCTTTTACAGACATCCGGCTTGTCTTCGGATGCGTTAATGTGGGCAATTGACGATGTCTATAGCAGGCAATTTTTACCGGTAGAATTATTGATGATTGAGCATCTTTTGTTCCGATACCTAAAGAAACGACTGGATCGCCGAAAACTGAGATTAACACATCCTATGGCAAATTTCGCAGATGTGGTTTATCCGGTTTATTTACCGCATTTGGTAATCACCGGACGCGGAGATCGCGTGTCGTGGATCATTAAAAAATGGCCGGTTCTTGTACATGCATTTATCAATGATCTAAGTAGTTTGCCATCGTTGGAAGTGAAGCGTAACCTGGTAGATCAGATTGCGATACGTCGGGCCTCGTGGCAAACAGCTCTGACTCTAAAAGTCAAACTTTTTCTGAATTACGGGTATGATGATTCCCTTGAGCATTTGCAGAACCAGGTGCGCCAGATAAGAATGGATATATTAACCAAAAGGATTGCCCAGCTTTTTAAACGCCACGGTTATGAATGTTTCTGGATGCGGGAGCAGGCGTTTCCCGAAAAGTGGCCTTTGGATGAATACAGTTTTGAAATAATAGAAAACGGCAAAAATGGAGGTAACCATGATTAATCCTTATATTTTCCGTGAGTATGACATTCGCGGGGTTGTTGACAAAGATTTGACCGATGAAGCGGTAGAATTGCTTGGAAAAGGAATCGGCACGTATTTGCGTAATCACGAAGCAAAAAAAATTACAGTAGGCGGTGATGTGCGTCTTTCCACGGAGCGTTTTCGTGAAGACCTGATTAAAGGCTTGCGCAGTACCGGAATCGATGTGGTTGATTTGGGGCCTGTACCCACGCCGGTGCAGTATTTCAGTATGTACGTGCTGGAAGTGGACGGCGGTGTGATGATAACCGGCTCGCATAATCCTCCGGAGTTCAATGGATTTAAAATCACCATGCACAAGGCACCGGTTTTCGGCCCCATGATTCAGGACATCAAAGCTATTATAGATAAAGGGGAATTTGCTTCCGGCAAAGGAAGATACGAAAAAGTGGCCCTGAATGAGCGGTACATAGAGCATATTAAAAAGAATATCACCATTCATCGCCCATTAAAAGTGGTGCTTGATTCCGGAAACGGAGCGGCCTCGTTGGTGGCGCATAAGTTGTTCAAGGAAATGGGCGTGGAAACCATCGATCTGTTCGATACGCCGGACGGTCGTTTTCCTAACCATCATCCCGATCCCACAGTAGTGGATAATATTCAGGAATTGATTAAAACCGTACGTGAGAGCGGGGCTGATTTTGGTGTTGGGTATGACGGTGACGGTGACCGCATCGGCGTGGTGGATGAGAATGGCGAAATCATCTGGGGCGATCGGTTAATGATCATTTTTGGGCGCGATATTTTGCAACAACATCACGGCGCGCCTATAATCTTCGAAGTCAAATGTTCCCAGGCCTTGCCCGAAATGATTGAAAAATTCGGCGGCAAACCCATTATGTGGCGTACCGGCCATTCCAATCTGAAAAAGAAGATGAAAGAAACCGGGGCACCCCTGGCCGGTGAAATGAGCGGTCACTTGTTTTTCGCAGACCGTTACTTCGGCTACGACGATGCCATCTACGCTTCCGCCCGTATGGCCGAGCTGGTTTCCAAAACGGATAAAAAGGTGTCCCAATTATTGGAAGACGTACCGCAATATTTTGCCACCCCGGAAATCCGAGCTGAAGTTGCTTCAGACGAACAAAAATTTCAGATAGCCGAAAAAGCAAAGGAATACTTTTCACAGAATTATGAAGTGATCGATGTGGACGGCGTGCGTATTCAATTCGGCGATGGCTGGGGATTAGTTCGCGCCTCCAATACGCAACCGGTGCTGGTATTGCGCTTTGAGGCCAAAACCAAAGAGCGGCTGGAAGAAATTAAAAATCTGGTGGTCGGCAAGTTGAAAGAATTTGGAGATATTTCTGTTTAATAAGTCCGGGAGCAGGGGAGGGGATTTTTCCGGTTAACACAGGAGGAAAGCGAATTATGACGACACATGATATCTGGGGCTTGGTGTATTCGTATATTTATGCTTTTGGACTGCTGGGAATCATCGAATTTATCGGGAAAAAAGCAGGCTGGCCGCAATGGGTCACCAGAAAACTGGTCCATATTGGTGCCGGTATGTGGGTATGGGGTATCTGGTATTTTTTTGACACTTGGTACATCGGAATCATTCCGTTTGCTACTTTTATTGTATTAAACTATATCTTTTACCGATACCGCATTTTCAAAGCTATGGATGAAGAAGAGTCCACGCCGGGCACCGTTTATTTTGCCATTTCCATCACCCTGTTGTTTCTGCTGTTCTGGCGTAAAGGATTACCCGCAGATCGGGTATATCTGGCAGTTGCTCCGCTGATGGCCATGACCTGGGGAGACGCCATGGCC
>CAZJNP010000139.1:0-7319 GCA_964547355.1 uncultured Calditrichaceae bacterium | reverse complement strand
GTGTTATTTGCTCCATTATTTGTGTGATTTGCCCCGTAAGAAAATGGGACTTCTTTGTCTTTTTTATTCAAAGACTCTACATCCTTTTTCAACCAGGGAACAACACAGTAACAATAAGCGCAGATGAAATATTTTCCCAATAACGCATTAGGTGAAATGTTTTGTTCATTATGACGTTTGGAGCAAATAGTTTCATTGTTAATTTCCGTGCAAAATCAAAATAAAACGCACCGCTTTGATGTACAAATCCTGTAGCAATCAATCCCATAAAAGGCCTGGTAGAAATTGAAATACATATCATGCCAAAGTGAATGAGGATGCAGGCAAGCTGTTCGGGCAGCTTTTAATATATTTTTTAAACTAGAAAGAGAGGGCACATGTCGCAAGTAACGGGGCAAATAACAAAAAAAGCCGCGTTTTGAGTTGCGGCTTTAAGAGAGATTATTTCTTAGATTTCCTTTTCTTGGGTCGAGATTTACCGGTGGTACCTCTCCAGATTTTACCGCGTCGGGTGCGACGATCTCCTTTTCCCATCAGTGATCCTCCAGTTTGGTTACAAGTTTGATTAGAATTAAAATTCACAACCAACTAAGTTTAAATTCCATTCCAGATTTCATAGCGCTACTGAATCAAAGCCTAAATTATATTTTTCAAGCTAATAACGCAAGGTTTCGTATGATAAACCCAAAAGCCGGGAGGCTTCTCTCTTCTTCCCGCCGGATTTTTGAAAAGCCCAGCGAATCGAGTGAATTTCCAATGTTTCCAGATTCAGGCCTGCATCTGTGGCAGATCCCTGCAGATAGAGGACATGACCATTTACCATAAATCTTGCTAAATGTAAATCTGAATATCGTCATCTTCAATAACATTTAAATTTTGCTCATCGCCGTCGTTTTAATTCATTAATTGTTCCATCACATTTTCGTCTTCCAAACGCATGCCTAATTCGATTGAATAATTGCTCATTTGCAAACGATTGGCCTTATTTTCAGCAAGTTCCTCCAGCTTTTAAATGAACTCTTCACGCAATTTTTCTAATTCGGCGTTATGTGCTGGCGCTTTTTGGAATTTAATCTTTTATGTGCGAATCAAGAGCGCGCGTTTAAAATACGTATAATCAAAATAAACACAATTTTGGCAAATTACAATTAAACAATGAGAAGAACTAAGAGATAGGTGTTATTTATTTGTTTAGCCCTCGATAGGGTCAGGAGAAGAAAAAATATTTTTATTTGAATCAATAAAATTTTGATTGACCATGCAGGAAAGTGAATGAAAAATACGGGAAAACAGAAACAATACTAATCATTTCGGGAAGCCGGGTTCTTGATTTCTTTTGTAACTCACCGGAGTATTTCTTAAAATTTAGCAAAAAATATAGGAGCGGCGATGGTAATCAAACAAATTCGAATAGGTTCGACCTTTTTACTTTTAGCGCTCATCCTGACCGTAAACAGCAATTGTAAGCAGAATGACAATCCGGTCGATTCTTCGTCCGCTTCCGGCCAGTGGCGGCTGGTTTGGCAGGATGAGTTCGAGGGTGTGCATTTAAACGAAGGCAAATGGAATTATGAGATCGGCGGGCACGGATGGGGGAATAACGAGCTGCAATATTATACCGACCGTCCGGAAAACATTTATGTCACAGACGGCTTGCTGGTCATTGAAGCCCGTGAGGAGCGTTTTGAAAACCGATCCTTCACTTCCGGTCGTATTACAACCAAAAACAAAGGGGACTGGTTATATGGAAAAATTGAAGTAAAAGCAAAGCTTCCAAAAGGGAAAGGGCTCTGGCCGGCCGTCTGGATGCTGCCTACCGACTGGAAATACGGGGGATGGGCATCCAGCGGAGAGATCGATATTATGGAACTGGTCGGGAACGATCCGACCACCGTCTGGGGCAGTTTGCATTACGGCGGGGAATATCCGAATAATTTTCATACAAATGCTTCATTTGTACAAACCGACAGCACCGATTTTTCAGATGATTTCCATCTGTTTAGTATTGAATGGATGCCGGGAGAAATTCGCTGGTACGTGGACAGTCAATTGTACCAGACGATTTCGGAATGGTACACTGAGCAGGGAATTTATCCGGCGCCCTTCGACGCCCGGTTCCATTTGCTGCTGAATGTGGCTGTGGGCGGAAACTGGCCGGGAGCGCCTGATTCGACCACTTCTTTTCCGCAGAGAATGTACGTGGATTTCATCCGCGTCTATGAAAACACGCTTGCACCGCCCAAAATCGAAATCACCTATCCGGATAGCAGTCACAATCAGTTTAAAGCGTATTCCAATATTCCCATTGAGGTACGGATGCAGTCCGAACAAACCATCCAACATGTGGAATTTTTTATTCAGAAAAAAAGAATAGGCAAGAGCACCGTATCACCTTATCGCTACGTCTGGGAGCATGTGCGCCCGGGCAGGTATTTTTTGGTAGCCAAGGTCAAAACAGAGAACGGGATCACGGCCATGTCGCCTGCGATTGAAATTACGGTTCAATAAATCCGAATTCCATTTTTAGACAAGAACACCTGAATATTTTTCGTCGGCACATTTTCCGTTTGGACTTTTATTATTTCAAAAAAAACCTTGATTCCTGAAAGTTCATTTCTTATGTTAACGATAACAGTTATCTTTAACATCTTCTGGGTGATGTGATGAAAACTATTCTTCTTCCTTCCTTGTTCTTTTTTTTCTTTTTCCTTGCTTGCTCTAACTCTATAGACCAGGCCGCTTTTCGCATATCGGTTACTGATTGGCAAATCGTTTCTTCTGATTCGGTTCCATACTCCGGGGAGGAGATCGCTTCTTCTAAAATAAACGCCGGTGGCTGGTTTGGAGCGCATGTTCCCTCTACCGTGCTGGGTGCGCTGGTAGCTGGCGGGAAATTTGAAAATTCATATTATGGCAAAAATCTGGAAAACGTACCGCCTGCCATGTTTCAAAAGAGCTGGTGGTATCGCGCCGTATTCGACCTTCCGGAGTTACAGCGGCTGTCGCGGAACATCCTTCGTTTTAGCGGGATTAATTACCGGGCGGACGTGTGGCTAAACGGTAAAAAGATTGCCGGGCGGGATTCGGTTTACGGCGCGTTTCGTGTGTTTGAGTTCAACATCTCTCATCTGGTTAGGGAAAAGAATAATGTCCTGGCCGTACAGGTTTTCCCGCCGCAGCCCGGTGACTTTACCATTGGATTTGTAGACTGGAATCCTGCGCCTCCTGATAAGAATATGGGATTATGGCGCAAGGTGGAAATTGTTCGTTCCGGCGGTGTCCGTTTAAAAGATCCGTTCGTGCGCGCCGAGTTAAATGAAAGTTTTGATCAGGCGGATTTAATAATCATGGTACGTGCCCAGAATCTAACCTCAGCAAAGCTTTCCGGAGTCTTGACCGGTCGAATTGAAGATATTCAGTTCAAGAAAACCGTAGAGCTCTTACCGGGTTCGGATAAACTCATTAAATTAACTGCTAAAGATTTCCCGCAATTATCCATAAAACATCCCCGCTTGTGGTGGCCGCACACTATGGGAAAACCGGAACTTTATAGTTTAGATCTGCGATTTGAAATAAATGGTAACATCTTCGATCAGCAGCAGGTTACTTTCGGTATTCGAAAAGTAGAGGATTATTTCACAGAAGAGGGTTACAGAGGGTATAAGATTAACGGACAGAAAGTTCTGATACAGGGCGGTGGCTGGACGGACGATTTAATGCTGGCCGATTCGCCGAAAAAGATTCGTGCCCAGCTTCAATACGTAAAACATATGAATTTGAACACCATCCGTCTGGAAGGCTTTTGGGGCAAAGATCAGACGATTTACAATATGTGCGACAGCCTCGGGGTTTTGATCATGGCCGGATGGAGCTGCCAATGGGAGTGGGAAAGCTATTTGGGTAAAGCGTGCGACCGTTTTGGCGGCGTAAAGTCAAAAGCAGATATGGCGCTGGTCAGCGCTTACTGGCGGGATCAGTTGACCATGTTTCGCAATCATCCGTCAATTTTCGTGTGGCTGGGTGGCAGCGATATGCTTCCCCGCCCTGAACTGGAGAAAATGTATTTACAAATTCTTGAGGAAATCGACGGCACCAGGCCCTATCTGGGTGCCGCTGCCCATGCGGTCAGTGAGGTAAGCGGTCCCACGGGCGTTAAAATGAACGGTCCTTACGATTATGTACCGCCCAAATACTGGTATGAAGATACAATGTATGGCGGCGCTTATGGATTTAACACGGAAACCGGTCCGGGGCCGCAACCCCCGCCGTTGAGTAGCATAAAAAAGATGATCCCTGAATCGCATCTTTGGCCTATAGACGATATGTGGGAGTACCACTGCGGACGGAACAAATTTAATACGCTCAAACGTTACCTGATGGCTCTTGTAAATCGTTATGGGCAACCGTCTGATCTGGTTGACTTTGACAAAAAAGCGCAAATCATGAATTACGAAGCCATGCGTCCCATGTTCGAATCTTTTGCCGTGAATAAATTTAAAGCCACCGGAGTGATTCAATGGATGCTGAATTCGGCCTGGCCGGAAATGTACTGGCAGCTCTACGATTATTATCTGATGCCCAACGGAGCGTTTTACGGCGCCAAAAAAGCCTGTGCGCCGAAGCAGCTCATTTACAATTACAAAGACCATTCGGTCTATTTGAACAATAATCAACTGTCTCCACAAAACGGCTTAAAGGCGAAAATCAGAGTTTTTGATATGGATTCGAAAATGGTATTGAAGAATGAAATAGAAACTTCCATTTCCGGAAATTCCGTAAAAAAGATTTATAGCCTTCAGCCACAGGATATAAATTTACCGTTATATTTTCTGGATTTACGCCTGAGTAATCAGGAAGGGAGGGAAATAGCATCCAATTTTTACTGGCTGTCCCAAAAAGAAGATGTGTTGGATTACCCGGGCAGCACCTGGTTTGTTACTCCTGTGAAACAGTACGCAGATTTTAAGGCACTGAGCCGCTTGCCTTGGGCGACCATTCAGGCAAAATTTGAACTTAGCGAAAACCACGGTTCCCGTCAGATGACGGTTCACCTGAATAATCCGACCGAGCATTTGGCTTTTTTTATACAGCTTGAAATACAAAATAAGCAGGGCGAACCCATTCTGCCCGTGTTTTGGGAAGACAATTACATCTCCCTGTTGCCCGGAGAAAGCCGCACCGTTCGGGCTGATTTCCAGACTATCGAACAACCGCGGCTCATAATCACAGGTTGGAATACACCAACGGAATGGATCACTAATTAAAAAATAAACGTACTTAGCCATTTTTCGGAGATTGGTTGTGCAGAGAAATTATTTTATTGTCGGACTGATTTTTTTCGTTTTTTTTGTTATTTCCTTTCTGACGAATATTCTGGGTCCTTTGATTCCGGATATCATTCAGGGCTTTCATCTTAGTCTGACCCTTGCTGGATTTTTGCCGTTTGCCTTTTTTATTGCCTATGGCGTCATGTCCATTCCGGCCGGAATGATGGTGGAAAAATACGGCGAAAAGCCGGTCATGGTGAGCGCATTTGTGCTGGCTTTTATCGGGGCTCTGCTGTTTGCGGTTTTTCCTTACTATGCTATGGCCATGTTTTCTCTGTTCCTGATCGGCATCGGCATGGCCATGCTGCAGGTGGCGATCAATCCCTTATTACGGGTCGCCGGAGGAGAGGAACATTTTGCCTTTAATTCGGTTATGGCCCAGCTGGTGTTTGGCTCTGCCTCTTTTTTAAGTCCTCATTTGTATTCGCACCTGGTGCGGCATCTTGAGGCCGGTAATGAGGGACAATTATGGTATATCGATGTTTTACGTCATCTGGTCCCTGAGCATTTACCCTGGATTTCCCTGTACTGGGTCTTTACTATTGTAACCGCAGTCATGGTGGTGATCATCTATTTTATTCGCCTGCCGAAGGTTGAACTGAAAGAAGATGAAAGAGCCGGCGCCTGGCAAACGCACAAGCAGTTATTCGCCAACCGCATGGTTATTCTGTATTTTATAGGCATCTTCGCTTACGTGGGCACCGAACAGGGGGTGGCCAACTGGATTTCCAAGTTTCTGGAAACATACCATGGGTTTGATCCGCAAACCGTCGGTGCGCATACGGTGTCCTATTTCTGGGGACTGTTAACCGCTGGATGCGTTTTGGGATTAATTTTTTTGAAGCTGTTCGACAGTCGTCATGTATTAATCGCTTTCTCGGCCGCGGCTATTCTTTCTCTGACGGCCGGCATTTTCGGATCGGCGCGCATGGCCCTTTATGCGTTTCCCATGGTCGGTTTCTTTGCTTCGGTGATGTGGTCGGTTATTTT
This sequence comes from uncultured Calditrichaceae bacterium, assembly GCA_964547355.1. GTDB lineage: Bacteria > Calditrichota > Calditrichia > Calditrichales > Calditrichaceae > CAZJNP01. The sequence continues at coordinate 1,002 of CAZJNP010000139.1, read as the reverse complement.
CTCCCTTGCTCTCAATTCAGTGGAAAAACATCACGGGTCGTTTTCGGGGATTCTCTGCACGGCCATCATCGGAGGGGCGATTGTGCCGGTGATTATCGGTTGGTTGGGAGATATGTTTGGTCTGCGCGCAGGAATGATGTTTTTGTATCTCACTCTTGGTTACATTTTCAGCATTGGCATCTGGGCGCGTCCATTAATTTCCAATGAAACCATTCGTTCAAAGAAAAAGAAGCAGCCGGCAGAAAGTTAAATACTTATTTCAATTTAAAATGAAACAAACTTCTTGATGCTTTTAGAAAGATGGGAATCACAAATCATGGTTTTTTCAGGTAAAACAGTCATAGGTGTGGATCTGGGGGGAACAAAAGTGCATGCGGCACGCATTCGTTCCGGCATCATAGAAAAAGACATTCGTACAGAAATATCCGCAGATCAGCATGCTGGCGTGGTGCTCGACGAAGTTAAACAGGCGATTGACGCGGTGAGAAACGATAGAGTTTCTGCCATCGGGATCGGCGTGCCGGGCCTGGTGGACCTGGACACCGGCGTGGTATACGACATGGTAAATATCCCTTCATGGAAAAAAATACCTCTTCGCTATATACTTACGGAATTGTTTGAACTTCCGGTCTTTATTAATAACGATGCCAATTGTTTTGCGCTGGGAGAGTTTTATTTTGGTCAGGGCAAAAATTTGCGTCACATGGTGGGTATAACCCTTGGGACCGGTTTGGGCGCCGGAATCATCATTGACGGTCAACTGTATTGCGGAGCAAACTGCGGAGCAGGAGAATTCGGAATGCTTCCTTACAAAGAACATAATTATGAGTATTATTGTAGTGGTCAGTTTTTTGAAAATGTTTACGGCATATCTGGTCAGACCGTTTTCGAAAGAGCGCAGCGTGGAGATGATCAGGCTGTGCGAATGTTTAAAGAATACGGGGAGCATCTAGGCAATGCGCTTACGGCTGTTTTTTATGCCCTCGATCCGCAGATGATTGT
>CAZJNP010000138.1:0-7467 GCA_964547355.1 uncultured Calditrichaceae bacterium | reverse complement strand
CCAAAAACGTGGAAACAGGGGGAAAGGGAAAAAGAAAACGCCGCCCGCCGGGTGAAAATGGGATCGGGCATAGAATTTCCACTGACGGAAGAGCGTCCCCAGCAACAGGAAAGGAGCCGGACGGTTCGGCAATGGCTGGAAGAGCGGCAGCATCTGATGGCGTCCGCCCCGACTGGCACGGGCAAGACCGCGGCCGTGCTTTATCCGGCCATTCAATACGCTTATCCGCGTCAAAAAAAGATTTTCTTTGTCACTTCCAAAAACACCCAGCAGCAGATTGTTGCAGAGACGCTCCAGCCGATATTGGCGCAGGGGATGGACTTAAAGGTTACGTTTCTGCGCGCCTCCGAAAAGATGTGCGCTAATGATGTCTATTTTTGTCACGAAGCGTTTTGTCCTTATCTGAAAGATTATCGTGAGCGGCTGCAAAGCACCAATCTGATCGAGGAACTGCTGGAATTTGCTTTTGTTACACCGGATTTGATTTATGAAAAAGCCGTTGAACAGATGTTGTGTCCGTTTGAGGTTTCCCTGGATGTGGTTGTGCACAGCGACGTGGTGGTGGGCGATTACAATTATGTGTTTGATCCGGCCGTTTATCTGCGGCGCCTCTTCGCCCGCAAGGATCACGCCGACTGGATTCTGGTCGTTGACGAAGCCCACAATTTGTACGAGCGCGGCTTGAACTATCTTTCGCCGAGCCTCCCTTTTGAAGGATTGCTGAACCTGCTCAGCCAGTACGAATTGAAGCGGGAAAGCGTTTACCGAAAAATAGGGTCCGCTCTTAAACAAATGAGTCTGCTGTTTCAGAAATTACAACTGGAAGGGGAAGTCTATTTTAGCGGACAGAAATATTTTCAGGTACAGTTAAATATTCAGGAATGGCTGGATGCTTTGGCTGTGTACGAGGCGGCGTTCATAAAGTATCTGATTTTTAAAGTAAAAAAACGGCTACTGGTGATGGACGATCCGCTGGAAAAATGGTATTACCAGTTGCGTCGTTTTGTGCAGGTGGCGCGCATTCAGGACCGTGCCTTTGTGCCGTACTACGCAGCGGAAAACGGCGGCGTGCTCAGGATTCAATGCTGCGATCCGTCCCATTATCTGGGCGAACGCCTGGATGCCTTCCACTCCGTGGTTGCCATGTCCGCCACTTTCGATCCGCTTTCGTTTTATCAGGATGTGCTGGGCTTTCCGGAGTACCGCACACGCAGGATTCAACTGGATTCGCCCTTCCCGGCAGAACACCGCAGGATTGTCATTGTACCGGATGTTTCTACCCGCTACAAGGATCGAATGAACAGCTACCCTAAAATCGCAGAAATCATTAAAAAGGTCATTCGTCTGCAAAAAGGAAATTATCTGGTGTTTTTTCCCAGTTACGATTTTATTCAGCATGTCAATTTGTTTTTGGGAAACCTGTCCGTTGAAAAGATCCTTCAGAAACCTGGCATGAACGAGGCGGAAAGGGATCGCGTTCTGGAGCAGTTAAAAAATGAGCCCGAAGCGCATCTGTTGTTGGCGGTGATGGGCGGTGTGTTCTCGGAAGGTGTGGACTATGCGGGCAATATGGCCATTGGCGTGATGGTGGTTAGTCCGGGTCTGCCTCAAATCTCTTACGAGCGGGAACTGCTTCGGCAATATTATGACGAGAGCAACGAAATGGGCATGGCTTACGCCTACGTTTATCCCGGGATGAACAAGGTCATTCAGTCTGTGGGACGGTTAATCCGGTCGACCAACGATCGCGGCATCGTGGTTTTAATCGGCGAGCGGTTTGCGCAGGATGAGTTTAATTCGATTTTACCGGCATACTGGTTTAAAAATCAGGGGGATATTGTCGTTACGGGAAATTACGAGCGCGTAATCCGGGATTTCTGGAAGAGAGCAGCCGGGGGAGGTGAGAAAAAGCTGCGAATGAATGCGGAGGGGCATAGATAATATAAATTGAGAACTTATAAAAAAGCTCAAATGGTCATTTCCGCCCATGAGGGGTAAACTCCAGCGGGAGTCCAGAAGTTATTTGAATAAAGCAGGTCCACGAATGACGCGAATGGGACGAATTAGAAAGATAAATTAGAATTTCCGTTTCTGTTTTTAGGCGCATATCTGCATTCATGGATAAATTGCGTGTAGAATTTCCGGCGCACTTACCGGACTAAAAGAGGCGAAATCTGCGTTATGCAATTTGCCGGTTGATATTGATGGACGTTCAAGAGTATATTGTGTGAAAAAAAAAGTTAAAAATCTGCGGGGATTCAGCAAAGAAAAGGCGCGTTCTCCGGGCATTAGAAAAATCTAAAAGGTAAAGATGAAAAGACGTTTTTTCATTTTGTTAATATTGCTGATCGCCGGACGGCTTTTGCCGGCCGGGACGAATCCTCCGTTTGATACGTTTTTCCATGACGCCACCCTGCGCATCGATTATTTCCACACCGGCAATGCCCAGGAAGAAGGTTTTACGCTCGATAAAATTTACCGCTACGAATACTGGGCCGGCAATCCTGAACATTTAATCGATCCCTTCAATAACGGCAAGTATTACGTAAAGGTTTATGACATCCCCACCAACCGTTTGATTTACTCCCGGGGTTTCAATGCGTTGTTTGGTGAATACCAGACCACCAAAGAAGCGCTGGAGGGACAAAAACGTACCTACCATGAATCGGTGTTGATCCCCGCGCCGCGCAGCCCTTTTTTGCTGGTCATCGAGGTGCGTGACCGGCAAAATATTCTTCATCCCCGTTTTATTCAGAAAATAGACCCCGTCGATTATCATATTCTGCGCGAAAATCCGCATCCAAAGGTGCAAATCATTCAGGCGCTTAAAAACGGCGTGCCCCATACCCATGTGGATGTGGTGTTTGTGGCGGAAGGATACACCGAAAAGGAATTCGATCTCTTCAGGAAGGACCTTCAGGAAAGAATAGATTTGTTTTTTTCAGTTGAACCTTACAGGTCCAACAAAAGCCGTTTTAATATTTACGGCGTATTTGCCGCTTCCCGGCAGAGCGGCGCAGACGAGCCGCGCCGGAAATTGTACAGGAATACCGTACTCAACGCTTCGTTTAATGCGTTGGATTCGCCCCGTTATCTGTTAACCGAAGATAATCGCACCCTGCGCGACATTGCCGGCGCCGTTCCTTACGATGCAATCTTTATCATGGTAAACAGTAAACGCTACGGCGGCGGAGGAATTTACAATCAATACGCGGTGTTTACCGCCCATTCTCCGGCCACGGCGCTGGTTTTTGTCCATGAATTCGGCCACTCGTTTGCCGGTCTTGCGGATGAGTACTACACCTCCAGCACCAGTTACAACGATTACTACCCGGCCGGCGTGGAGCCCACCGAGCCCAACATTACCGCCCTGCTGGACTCCGTTAAATTAAAATGGCCCAACGAAATAGACCCCGGTAAAGCCATTCCCACAAAATGGAACAAGGCCTGGTACGACAGCCTGAGCACGCGGCGCCAGTTTTTGCGTCGTAAAATCCGTGACCGACAATTCCGGGGCGTCGCTGACGATTCGCTCAAACAGATGCAGAAAGAGATGGATGGTCTGGAAAAGAAACTGCGGGCCTTTATTAAGAATCATCCCCTGCGCGACAAAGTCGGTTTCTTTGAGGGCGCGGGTTACCAGTCCAAAGGCCTGTACCGTCCCATGCTGAACTGTATGATGTTTTCCAACCGCGAGAAGCGGTTTTGCAAAATTTGCGAGCAAGCCATTCAGGCCATGATCGATTTTTACAGCGCAAAAAAATAAAGTCGGAATTTTTGTTTTCAAAGATACACAAGGATTGTTTTTAGAAAGGTAAGTATATGTTTAGATTATATGCGGTGTTGATTTTAGTTGCGCTTGCTGTATTTGGTTCTTTCCCTGCCCCCGCTCAGAGCGCCCCTTTTTTACGTACCGACGACGGTGCGCTTAAGGCCTGGGTCTTTTTCAAAGACAAAGGTCCGCATCAGGAACAACTGCTGAAAAAAACCGACCGGCTCATAACCCCGCGCGCCCTGAAGCGGCGCATGAAAGTCCGTCCAAACGCTCCGGTGGATCGGCATGATCTGCCGGTCTACGCGCCCTATGTCAAACAGGTGCAAACCTACGTGCGGAAAATCCGCGTAAAATCCAAATGGCTGAACGCCGTCAGTGTGGAAGTCTCTTCGGAAAATCTGGCTGCCCTGCGCGCACTGCCTTTTGTGAAAAAAGTACAGCCGGTGGCGGGCTTTAAACGCCATATGCCGCCCCAGCCCCAAAACGATCCCCGGCAGGAAATAAAAATACGAAAAGCCGCAAAGCACACCGAACTCAATTACGGGGCCTCGTTAACCCAGATTGCCCAAATAAATGTGGAACAACTGCATGCCCAGGGTTATTACGGGCAGGGGGTATTGATTTGCCTGCTGGACGACGGGTTCAATCTGCTGAACCACCACATCACGTTCGACAGCCTCGATGTGATGGCAACCTGGGATTTTATCCACAACGACGCATCGGTGGACGATTCCGAATTCGAAGGCAGCGAGGGCACGCACGGCACCAAAACCCTGTCCACCATCGCCGGTTATACGCCAGGAGAACTGATCGGCCCGGCCTTTAAAGCCACCTATCTGCTGGGGAAAACCGAAGTGGATCAAACCGAAACGCCCATTGAAGAAGATTACTGGGTGGCCGGTCTGGAATGGGCGGACAGCCTGGGCGCGGACTTAGTGAGCAGTTCGCTGGGGTATATCGACTGGTATTCCTGGGAAGACATGGACGGCGAGACCGCCGTGACCACCATTGCGGCGGACCAGGCGGTAAAGAACGGCATGCTGGTGTTTAATTCCGCCGGCAACGAAGGAGACAACACCAGCCATAACACGTTGATCGCCCCGGCGGACGGCGACAGCGTGATGGCCATTGCCGCCGTGAATAGCAACGGATTTCGGGCCTCCTTTTCCACGGTGGGCCCCAGCGCGGACGGCCGCACCAAACCCGATCTGGCTGCCATGGGTTCTTCCGTGTACACCGCTTCTTCCTCCGATTCCACCGGCTTTGTTTATTCCAGCGGCACCTCCTTTTCCTGTCCCCTGGCCGCCGGGGCCGCTGCGCTGCTGCTCAATGCCCGCCCGGAACTTACCCCAATCCAGGTGCAGGAAGCGTTAAAAAACACCGCCTCACAGGCACAGGCTCCGGATAATTATCTGGGGTGGGGCATTATCGACGTGGAAGCGGCACTCGAGTATGTGGATTCCGTATCCGGGATTGATCCCAAAATTAGCGCCTTGCCGCAAACCAGCCGTTTGATGCAGAATTTTCCCAATCCTTTTAATCCACAAACCACAATCAGCTACCAGTTGTCGGCGTTCAGCGAGGTGGAATTAACCGTGTACAATGTGCTGGGGCAAAAGGTAGTGGAACTGGTAAACCAAACCCAGGCGCCTGGTCAGTACCGGGTAACTTTTAACGCCGCAGACCTGGCCTCCGGCGTTTACCTGTACCGGCTGAAAACGGACAAGGGGTTTTTGCAGGTCAGAAAAATGATTTTACTACGGTAAGCTTTTCAAATTTATGATCCATACATTTAAAAGCCGATGAGAAATAAAAATTTCAAAAGACAGGTTTGGTTGTTTTCAATTATTTTCCTTACGTCCCTTATGGCGTTCGGGCAGGAAAGCGTTGTCGGAAAGCATTTTCCTAGAACCGTTGATGGCGACGTAAAAGCCTGGATTTTTTTCAAAGACAAGGGGGCGGTGGATTTATTAAAGAATGCCGCGCTGTCCGCTTATGTGTCGCAAAGATCGCTGGAGCGCCGTTTGCGCCGGGCCCCTCAAACGGCGCTGCCGCGGTACGGCGATTATCCGGTAAACCTGGATTATCTAGAACGTTTACGACCGCTGGTCAAAAAAATCAGAGTCAAATCCCGCTGGCTGAACGCTGTGAGCGCGGAACTGCCGGAATCCAACTTAGAACAGATTGCCGGGCTACCGTTTGTACGCAAGGTCCAACCGGTGGCTGCCTATTTTCCCCATCGCCCCATAGAAGAGCAAGCAGAACAGATTCCCAAAGTAGCGATCATTGACGACACCAACGATTACGGCCCGTCCTTTGACCAGCTCGATCTGATCAAAATTCCAGAACTGCATAAAATGGGTCTGGACGGACAGGGTGTATTGATCTGTATGCTGGACGACGGATTTAACCTGCTGAATATGCACATCGCCTTTGATTCGCTCGATGTGGTGGCAACCAGAGACTTTATCGACAAGGACAACGACGTCACCAACAGTGGGTTAAAAGCAACCATCGGATGGCATGGGACGCGCACCCTCTCGATCCTTGGCGGATACGTACCCGGTGAACTGATTGGACCCGCCTACCGTGCTTCGTTTATTTTAGGTCGCACAGAATTGGATCAAGATGAAATTCCGACAGAGGAAGATTACTGGGTGGCCGGGCTGGAATGGGCGGACAGCATGGGCGCGGATCTGGTCAGCAGTTCCCTGGGCTATATCGACTGGTACACCTGGATGGATATGGACGGCGAGACAGCGGTAACCACCGTCGCTGCGGATTCTGCGGTGGAGCGGGGAATGTTGATTTTCAACTCGGCCGGAAATGAAGGCGATAATCCCGACCACAACACGCTGATTGCCCCCGCTGACGGCGATAACGTATTAGCCATTGCCGCGGTAGATAAATACGGCCTTCGTGCATCATTTTCTTCGGTGGGGCCAACGGCAGACGGACGCATTAAACCCGATCTGGCCGCTATGGGCAGCGGCGTTTATACCGCCACATCGAACGATAGTCTGGGGTTTGTTTATGGTAACGGTACTTCTTTTTCCTGCCCTTTGGCCGCCGGAGCTGCCGCGCTGCTCTTACAGGCCTTCCCGGAAACAACGCCTGAAATGATGCATCAGGCTTTGCGCAGCACCGCCTCTCGGGCCGAGTTCCCCGATAAATATCTCGGATGGGGCATTATCGATATCAAAGCCGCCTACAATTATCTTGATTCGTTAATCGGGCAACCGGTTGATACCTCCAAAGTCTCCTACTATCTCACCATATGGCAGAATAGCCCGAATCCGGCCACCAATACCACAAAGATCAAAGTACAGGTCAAGTATTCCTCCCTGGTAGGTATTCAAATTTATAACCTGCTCGGTGAAGAAGTGCTTTGGCTGGATACGCGCGTGATCCGGGAGAAGGAAATCGGCGTGTTTACACTGGATGTCTCTCGTTTGGCGGCCGGTGTTTACATTTATCAGGTACGGGCTGCGATCCCCGGCACCGGTCAGCTCTTCCGGGTGGCTAAAAAATTAACGGTTGTTCATTAGTCTTTTTTTATTTAACAATCCTAAAAAAAGTATTGTGGTTACCCTCTTACTAATGGAAGTCCGGCGATTATTTTTTTATCAACTTGGGGTAAAATTTTTTTCTTCCGGATTCTTTTTTATTTAACATATTTGTATCTTCAAAAA
>CAZJNP010000137.1:0-7500 GCA_964547355.1 uncultured Calditrichaceae bacterium | reverse complement strand
AAATCCCGACAAAACCTGGATGCAACGGTTCGAATACTTCCTTTTTACGCGTTAGCGTATTGTATAATTTCAGTTCGGACATGGTTCGTATCCTGTTTTGATTTAGGTATAATTAAAATAGAAAATAGGAATTAGGTGTCAGGAATTGAAAAAGGTTTCGGGTATCCGTTTTTAAGTAATCAGTAATCATTTATCAGTTGTCAGTTGTCAGTTGTTGGTTCCTAATTCCCAACCCCGAATTAATTTCCCATTTAAAATTCAAAATCCAGAATTTAAAATTTTATTAATCCCTTTTTCCCTTGCATTCCAAATTCTTAATTATAAACTCTATTTTCTAATCGCCTCTTCCACGATGGTTTCCACCAGGTCGTTGAACGTCAAACCCGCTGCTTTCGCCGCCTTGGGCACCAGGCTGGTACCGGTCATTCCCGGCAAGGTGTTTACTTCCAGGATATACGGCTGGCCGTCTTCAGATAATCTTAAGTCCACGCGCGAATATCCTTTGCAGCCCAGTACCTGATGGGCTTTCAGAGAAATTTTCTGGATTTCCTGAGCCAGGGTTTTGTCCAGTTCGGCAGGAACCTCGTAACGGCTCATACCTTCTTTGTATTTGCACTCATAATCGTATATGCCGTGTTCGGGCAGAATTTCCACAATCGGCAAAGCGCGTTGACGTAAAATACTGACCGTAATTTCCCGTCCCGGGATGTACTCTTCGATGATGACTTTAGAGCTGAGTTTAAATGCCTGATCGATGGCTTCATCCAGCTCGGAAGGATTTTGCACGATGCGCAGCCCGATCGTGGAGCCCTGATCGTTGGGTTTGACCACCTGGGGAAAACTGATTTTTTTCAGCTTTTTCCGGGACGCTTCCGGCCGCTCCAATACATGGGCCCGCGGTGTGGGCAAATTGGCGTTACGGAAGAACATCTTGCTCAAGTCCTTCTGCATGGCCAGCATACTGGCGATTCTGCCCGAACCGGTGTAAGGAATTTCCGCGGCGTCCAGCATACCCTGTACCACACCGTTTTCCCCTTTGCCTCCGTGCAGCGCGTTAAAAACCAGATCGGGTTTTAACCGTTTGGTGATTAAAATATTTTTCAGGTACAGCGACCCGCGATGCAATGGCAATAAATCGATATCGGGATAATCGATGCCGATCCAGTGCCGGTCTGTTTGATTGAGTTCTGTCTGCTCTTTTTTGGTGGCGGTGGGATCAATTTTAATTACCTGATGGCCGTTTTCGGTTAACGCCCGGACGATCTGATCGCCGGTTACCAGAGAAACTTCCCGCTCGGTGGAATCTCCGCCCATTAATACCACGATTTTCATTGTTCGATTGCCTGCTTTAAAAATTGTTCCACTTTTGATTTACCGAGTACCGTTAAAACGATTTGTAACTCGGGTCCGTGCGTCATGCCGGTGATGGCCGCCCGCACCGGCATCCATAATTCTTTGCCCTTTAATCCGACGGCTTTTTGCGCGCTTTTCATAACCTGGCCAAAAACCTCCGGTGTCAGCGCGTCGTAATTCTGCAATTCAGCCAGCATGTGTTTGAACAACGCCTTGCTGTTTTCCCTGCGTATCCAGTCCAGCGCTTCCGGCTCGTATTGAAGCGTGTCCTGAAAGAAAAGCGCAGTTTTCTCTTTTAATTCAGAAAATTTATTAATGGCCGGTCGTACGGCTTTCAGAATCAGAATATTCTTGTCCTGAGAGCCGCCGTCGATACCCAGTTTCCCCATCCACTCCAATCCGATGCTCAGGAATTGCTGTTCGGAAATATTACGGATATAATGGCCGTTCATCCATTCCAGCTTGTGCCAGTCAAACACCGCGCCTGCTTTATTCACCCGTTCCAGTGAAAACGATTCCACCAACTCTTGCAGCGAAAAGATTTCCTGATCGTCGCCGCGGTTCCAGCCAAGCAGGGCCACAAAATTAATCAGCGCCTGCGGCAGGATGCCTTTTTCGCGGTAGTCTTCCACGGCAACATCCCCCTGACGTTTGCTCAGCTTGCTACGATCGGGATTCAGCAACAGCGGAAGATGGGCAAATTGCGGCGGTTGCCAGCCAAACGCCTGGTACAACAGCACATGCTTGGGCGTGCTGGGCAGCCACTCCTCGCCGCGGATTACATGTGAGATTTGCATCAGATGATCGTCCACCACGTTGGCCAGATGGTAGGTGGGAAACCCGTCGCTTTTCAGCAACACCTGATCGTCGATTAAATCGTTCTGGAAAGAAACCCGTCCGCGGATAATATCTTCCACCACGGTTTCCCCTTCCCTGGGCACTTTTAAACGCACCACATGCGTTTCGTGCTTCATCCTCTCCAGCGCTTCCTCTTTGGGAATCATGCGGCAGGCGCCGTCGTACATGACGGGCAGGCCCTTAGCCGCCTGTTCCGCGCGCATTTTCTCCAGACGTTCCTCCGTGCAAAAGCAGGGGTAGGCAAAGTCGTTTTCGATCAGTTGATTCACATGCTGCCGGTAAATTTCCTGCCGCTGGGACTGAAAGTAGGGGCCAAAAGGGCCGTCTTTTTCAGGCCCTTCGTCATATTCCAGACCCGCCCACTTCAGCATGTTCAGCAGATTCTCCACCGCGCCCTCCACATAGCGGGTACGGTCCGTATCTTCGATACGCAGTACCAGTTTCCCGTTATGATGGCGGGCAAACAGATAATTATACAGCGCGGTACGCAAACTTCCCACATGCACGTAACCGGTCGGACTGGGAGCGAAACGCACGCGAACTTGTGACATATTGCTTTCCTTCTAATTTTGAACGTTTACATAAAATCGCTGTGAACAACCTTTTCAACGCAACCTGCTTATTCGGGCTCGTTTTGGCGTTTGCGGTGCTTGCGCCAGACAAAAAAAGCCGCCACCAGAATGGTCAAAACGATAATGACTTTATTATATTGAGAAATGATGTATGTGATCCGATCCCAATTCATCCCTAACTGGTAGCCGGCGTAAATTAAGGCGCCATTCCAGATCAGTGCGCTTAAAAACGACAGGGCCAGTACCGGAAGTGGTTTTAAATTAAAAATACCGGCAAACAGAGAAATCACGCTTCGTGTGCCGCTTAAAAACCGATTGGCCGCAATCACCCGGTAACCATAGCGGTTGAACCAGGCTTCCACCTTCTGGATGCGATGTCCGTCGAAAAAGCGCGCCCTTTTCTCCGAATGTAAAAAAGATCGGCCAAATTTTCGACCGATCAGATACATGGTAAAAAAGCCTGCCACACTGCCGGTGGTTGTGGAGGCATACACGCCCCAGAATCCCAGAAAACCGGTAGTAATCAAATAGGCACCCAAAACCGTGACCGTGTCTCCGGGAATAGGCGGAAAGGTGTTCTCCACAAACGCGCTGACAAATAAGACCAGATATCCTACCGTCGGTGAAACCTGGGAAAACACATGGTCTAAAAATTCAACCATCATCCAACTCTAAAGGATCAACATGGCGTCGCCATAGCTGTAAAAACGGTACTTCATATCAATCGCTTCCTGGTAGGATTCCATCATCAATTCTTTACCGGCCAGGGCGCATGTCAATAAGAACAACGTGGAGCCCGACAGATGAAAATTGGTCACCAGCGCGTCGATGATCTTAAATTTGTACGGCGGATAGATGAATTTATCCGTCCAGCCAGAATTTGCTTTGACCAGGTTGTCCGCATTGGCTACGGATTCCAGTGTTCTGACTGTGGACGTGCCCACGGCTACCACGCGCCCGCCGGACAGCTTGGCCTCGTTAATGATGGCGGCGGATTCTTCCGATACCTCAAAATATTCCGAATCCATCTGGTGGCGGGTTACATCTTCTACCTTAATGGGACGAAACGTACCCAGCCCCACATGCAGAACCAGCGGAGCGATCTTCACACCTTTGGCCTTGATGACATCCAGTAATTCTTCGGTAAAGTGCAGACCGGCCGTGGGTGCAGCTACTGCACCTACTTTTTTCGCAAATACGGTCTGGTATTTTTCTTTATCGATACTCTCCGCTTCCCGTTTGATATATGGCGGCAACGGGGATTGTCCCACCTTGTTTAATATTTCAAAGAAATCGCTTCCGTTGGAATCGAATTTGACCACCCGGCCTCCGGAAGTGGTATTATCGATTACATCGCAGCCGAAATCTTCTGTAATCTGAATCCGGTTACCTACGCGCACTTTACGGGCCGGTTTAACCAGCGCTTCCCACATGGTGGTTTCCAGTTGCCGTAGTAAAAGTAATTCCACTTGGGCGTCGGTTTTTTCCTTTATGCCAAACAGACGGGCCGGAAAAACCTTGGTCTCATTCAGAACCAACACATCGCCGGGTTCCAGATACTCCACAATGTCTTTAAAAATACGATGCTCACGAGCTCCTGTTTTGCGATTCAATACCATTAAACGCGCCTGGTCGCGTTTCTCTACAGGGTATTGCGCAATCAACTCTTCAGGAACTTCGTATTTAAAATCTGATAACTTCATTATACATCTCCTCACTTCCCTATAAATTCAAAATATGGACAATTGACCGGGGCCGGTCTTCTTGTCGATTTTAAAGTGCTGATACGCCAATAGGGTCGCTTTTCTACCTCTTGACGTTCGTTTTAAAAAACCTTGCTGAATTAAATATGGTTCGTACACTTCTTCGATCGTATCGCTTTCTTCTCCAACAGCCACGGCGATAGTATTTAACCCCACCGGGCCGCCCTGATATTTTTCAATAATCGTCAGCAGAATGCGTTTATCCATTTCGTCCAGTCCCATTTCATCCACTTCGAGCCGGTTAAGCGCCATCTCTGCCACTTCCCGGGTGATCCGGTTGTCCGCCATCACCTGGGCAAAATCCCGGGTGCGACGCAATAAACGGTTGGCGATGCGCGGCGTTCCGCGCGACCGCTTAGCCAGCTCCAGTGCGCCATCGTCTTCAATTTCCACGTTTAATATTTTTGCCGAACGCTTGATAATCTGAAACAGATCATCCGCCTGGTAATAATCCATCCGCAGTACCACCCCAAACCGGGCTCGCATGGGCGAGGTTAGCAATCCGGCGCGGGTCGTGGCGCCCACCAGGGTGAAATGCTCCAGATTGAGCTGTACCGATCGTGCGCTGGGTCCCTTATCGATCAATATGGTGATGTTAAAATCTTCCATGGCCGAGTACAGATACTCTTCCACCACATTGTTCACACGGTGGATTTCATCGATAAAGAGCACATCCCGATCCTTAAGATTGGTCAGCAATCCGGCCAGATCGCCGGCCCGCTCCAGCACCGGCCCCGAGGTCGTTTTAATACCCACCTGTAATTCATTGCTGATGATGTTTGCCAGGGTGGTTTTGCCCAATCCCGGAGGCCCATAAATCAGCACATGATCCAGCGCTTCTCCGCGCTGCCTAGCCGCCTCGATGAACACGGACAGATTATCCTTGACCTTTTGCTGTCCGATGAACTCGGACAATCTCTGCGGCCGTAAACTCAGTTCTATTTCTAAATCTTCTTCCAGCCGCGCCGGACGAATAATATCGGTCATATATCTCAGATCGTTTTCAAAGCTTCTTTAATTAACTCTTCCGTTGTCAACGGACGGTCATCTTTTGCCATGACTTTTGTGATCGCTTTTTCCGCCTGGCCTCTGCGATAACCCAGAGACATCAACGCCATCAGGGCTTCGTTTTCCAGCGTACCGAACGATACGGTCGGAGTTTCCTGCGCAGCTTCGATGCCGCTATGGATGACCATAGACTTATCTTTTAACTCAACAATCAAGCGCTGGGCGGTTTTTTTCCCCACTCCGGCAATGGCATAGAGCTGTTTTTCATCCTTGTTCTGAATGGCCGTCAATAGTTTGGCCGGGGTCATTCCGGACAAGATTGTCTGAGCCAGTTTTGGTCCCACGCCGGAGATGGAAATCAACGCCTTGAAGATTTCCCGTTCATCCTCACTGAAAAACCCATATAATTGCAGAATATCTTCCCGGACATGCAGATACGTTTTCAGTAATACGTGTTCCCCTTCCTGCGGCAATTGTTCTGCCGTGGAAAGGCTTACCTTGATCCCGTATCCCACGCCGTTCACATCCAGCACCACTTCGGTGGCCTGTTTTTTTACCAGTTTTCCAGAGAGGTAGTCGAACATTTTTCAGTTTTCTATTCGTATATCCCGTTGTTTCCTGTGCCAATGGCAAAGCGCGACCGCCAGGGCATCCGACGCGTCGTCCGGTTTGATGGTCTCAGTCTGATTTAACAGACGCTGCACCATAAACTTCACCTGCGATTTGGAAGCAGCGCCGTTTCCTACCACGGACAACTTAACTTCGCGCGCAGAGTATTCATGAACTTCCACGCCATTATTCAACGCGGCCACCATAGCCGCACCGCGGGCATGCCCCATAACAATGGCCGTCTTAACGTTCTCCGAATAAAAAATATCCTCTATGGCCATTTCCTGGGGCTGATGTTTCAGGATCAACGCGTTCAGTTCCGAAAAAATCTGAAAAATGCGCTGAGATAGTGATTCTCGGCCGTTAGTTTTAATATGTCCATACTCATAAAGCTGAGGATTCGCGTTTTTATCGAGTTGTATGATGCCGTAACCCGTTACGCTCAAACCCGGATCAATTCCAATAATGCGATACGTTTCCATTTACTCCGCGAGGATACGCTCCATTTCTTTATCGTCAATCTCAAAATTGGCGTAAACATTCTGGACATCGTCATGCTCATCGAGCACTCCCATCAGCTTTAATAATTGTTCCGCCTGTTTACCCTCAAGTTTAACGGTATTCTGGGGAATCATGGTGAGACCGGCGCTTTCCATGACCACGCTGCGCTCCTCCAGAGCGTTACGCACCTGCTGAAAATCCTCATAGGCGGTATAAATTTCATAAGTATCTTCTTCCACCTTCATATCTTCGGCGCCGCATTCCAGCGCGATTTCCATCAGCTCGTCTTCCGTGTATTGATCTTTAGGTACAGTGATTAATCCTTTCCGTTCAAACATCCAGGCCACACTGCCATTCTCACCCAGGTTTCCGCCGTATTTGCTAAAAATATGACGAATCTCAGCCACTGTTCGATTTTTGTTATCGGTTACGGCTTCGATGAACAGGGCCACTCCGCCGGGTCCGTATCCCTCATAAGTAACATCTTCGTAAACCACACCCGGCAGCTCGCCGGTTCCTTTTTTTATGGCGTTATCGATGTTTTTTGCCGGCATATTGGCGGCCTTGGCGGCAGCCAGAGCCACGCGTAGCCGGGGATTGGAACTGGGGTCCCCGCCTCCCATACGGGCGGCTACGGTTAATTCTTTGATGATCTTGGTAAAAATTCTTCCGCGGGCGGCATCGACTTTTGCTTTTTTGTGTTTAATGGAATGCCACTTTGAATGTCCTGACATAAACTCCTCCTGATCGTGACAGATGTTGAATTTAACAAAAACGGCACGGGTTTTCAAAAATATTTGGAATTCTGACAGTTAGAGCAATTCCCTATATAAACC
>CAZJNP010000136.1:0-7503 GCA_964547355.1 uncultured Calditrichaceae bacterium | reverse complement strand
CTCCTCCTTTGTTTATTTCATTTTAAAAGAACAATCTTTTTGCTTAAAACCTTTTGTCTGTCGGATAAACGGATGATATACAGGCCGCTTCCCACATTTTGTCCTCTGTCGTTTTGGCCGTTCCAGATGAACGTGGTCCGGCCACCCGCCGGATGGTCAAAAGAACGGACGCGGCGACCCGAGATGTCGAAAATTGTTAAATTGCACTTCCCCATTCCCGAAGCGTTAACCCGAATGACGACTCTGTTGTTAAACGGATTGGGAAACACCCGTATTTGATATTGTTCCGGGGCGATGGCCTCCGTTTTCTCCAGGCCGGTCGTTGTGAAATTATAAGTATAACTGTATGATTGATAGGCATCCGGGGCGTAGTCGTCGTCATGGTTGTCATCCAGATCGTTGACATTAAAAACCAGGTCCACCACTTCGGACGCGCCCGCTTCGGAAAGTACAGAACGGGGCATGGCCAGTTCCACGCGGGCAGGGTCGTCTGAGCCCCAGGAGACAGCCACCGCCCCGGCGTACGCCCAGGACCATTCGCCGCTGGTGCCGGTGTATTTCCAGATGGACTCGTTTTCGATCATATAATCGATTCCGGCGTAACTGTTGGCGCTGTGAAAGCCGGTGGCTGGATCGCGATCCGTATCGAAAAACACATGATAAAAATATTTTGTGCCATGTTCGCCAGCCAACCGGTAACTGATAAACAAGTTTTCGTCGTCATTCCCGACCCAGATGTCCACGATATCGACCGCATCGGTCAGAGCGTCGCCGGCATTTTCCTCATCCGGCGCTTGATCCAGTTGCGTAATACCGTTCCAATCCCCGAACTGCCCGTCGATGATGATTTTGGCGGGCGGCGGCGGTGGCGGCGTATGGGCGGCAAAAGGTTCAAAATAGTTATCGCCGCTGTACAGTTCTCCGGCCGCCACGGGATCGATAACCAGAATATGTCCCAAATTATTATAGCCGGTGGAATCTTCCCACACCTCCTGATTGGCCAACCGGATGGCGTATTCCGGCCGGTAGCGCAGGGCGTCGACGGAATCGGCCAGGTGCAGCAGCACTTCGTAACCGCCTGCGGGTATCTCCTGCGGAATTCCGCCGCTTATCGTGACCTGCACCGTGTCTCCGGACATCCAGAATCTGGGGTCTTCATCTGTGACCAGCCGGTAAGTTTTCCGGGTCTGCGCATTGCGGAGAATCACTTCCAGCAAACGGGGATTGTATGGGCTGGCAAAACCGACGTTGCGTAAATCAAAATCCAGTTGAAAGGCGCCGCCTGGCGGGAGACTGTCCGGAAGTATGGCGTTCAGCAATTCAAACTGGTAACCTAAACGGCGCTTGATTTCTTCCATACAACCGCCGCTTTCCCACTGGGCAAGCACGTCCGGATGATAATCCTTATTTAATACCGACCAGTGCATGCGCTCCAGATCGGTTAAGGCGTGGATGCAGTCCGAATACTCGCTGGGGTTACACGTCTCCCCGCCCTGGGGAACGAAACGGTTGTCCAGATTCAGGTAATTTTTGTCCCCTTCGATGTCGTTTTGCAGATAAGTGCCGTAATCGGTAGCGCTGGCCAAAAAGCAGTCATTATGGGCGCCGATGCGCGCTTTACGCGTGCCGCTAAAAGCCTCCTCAGGCGTTAAGGGCGTATCGTCGCCTAAAATCAGCCGTTTGTAATTCGGCGTGCGCACCGCGACCATGCGCTCCGTCGGCAATGCGTCCAGTAAAGCGTACAAAACGGTGCGCCGGTCTTCCGTGTTATTTAAATGATGTGTAGAAAAGTACCATTCGCCCCAGGCGCCAATGAATCCCGCTTCCATATAGGCGACTACGTCGAAGTTTTCCTGCAAGACAGGCGCGATTTGTCCGATGTGCATTAAGATGGTATCCAGTGCGGCATCCGGTCCGTCTTTGTCGTCGGTATAAGAAAATCGGATAATCACCTTCATGCCGCCTTCCCGGGCGGTGGACAAATCCTGTTCCATCAGATCCAGAAAAGACTGCGGCAGTGCGGTGTTACGATATTCCGGAATGATATACAGGCGGTGAATGAGCGAAATATTCTGGGCTTTCATGCTGGCGGCTAAAGAAGAAGTGATCGGCCCGGATATTTGGGTGCTGAATCCGCGCTCGGGATTAAAAATGACGGCATCACTTGGTTCATAAACGATTTCGGTACGGTTTTGCGCATCGAGTATGCCGAACAGTAGAAATATTAAAACCAGTCCCGACCGGATACCGAATTTTACTTTTTCCAATTTATCTCTATATGGTAAATCGAACATAGTCATCCCTTTTTATCGAATGAGCACTGTTTTTAACGATGCGCTTTTTCCGTGCGCGCTTAACCGGATGAAATAAACACCGGCCGGACTCCTGTTTCCATATTGATCCGTTCCGTTCCACACGATGCGCATTTCACCGGCAGACGCATATCCAAACAGCAAGTTTTTTACCTTTCTGCCGCGGATGTCAAACACGGCCATGTTCACCGGTCCGCTTTTTTCCAGCATCGCACGGATGGTGGTTTGCGTCCCGGAGCCGAAAGCAGCGCTTTGGCCAAACGGATTGGGGTAAGCGCCAATCAATCCGAACTGCCCGGGTAAATGCGGTTTCACGCCGGTGGCGCTGGTAATCTGTACCTCGTCCGCACCGGCGTCCGTTTGACTGCCGCTGACGCGGCTCTCGCCGTCCATATCGCTTTCTCCGCTTTCCGGTGTATAAGAGGGGTCACCCAAATTGACAGCCGGAGAATTTGTGGCAATATGAAAATCCCCGCCCGAAGCGTCTAAAAATAAAGGATCGGAAAATGCAGAAGCGCCGTCTTGCCCGGTGCCGGTCTGGTAATCAGAAAATCCCACATACTGCATGCTGTTCCAGATAAAGCGTCCGTTATCCGGCCCGGACTCCGTGTACCATAAGTTAAAATTTAGCGTGTTGTTTATATTTCCCGTTTCCGAATACAGCAGAATATCCTGTTGATTGGCATAAAAAATATTGTTGCGCACGGTGTTGTCTTCAGCATACTGAATCCAGAGTTCGCCGTGGCCGGTTTTGAGGGTGTCGTTTTTATAACAGGCGTTGCCACTGATTTCACAATTCTTAACCCGCCCGGTGGTTACGTCATAACCGCCGAACACGATGCCTGTTTTGTCATTGGCATATACAATATTATTGCGCACCTTAATTCCGGTGGTAACCACGCCGGCATTTTCTGCGCCCACTTCGATACCCAGGTCGCACTGGGAAATGATATTATTTTCAATGACAATATCTGCCCCGCCGTCCACGTAGATACCGGCCGCGTAACCATCCTCGTACGAGGACCTGGCGCGGTACACCTGATTCCAGGCGCAGCGTCCGTTACGGGCGTATTTGCTGCTGAGCCAGTCTTCTCCGCCAATAAAATCGATGCCGATATTGTTGACGTCTTCCACCAGGTTGTTGGTGACTTCAAACTGTTCCACATTTCCGTTCAGGGTCAGGGCTTCACTCCAGGCCGGGTCACAGTCATGAATATGGTTGTTGTCGATGATGATGTGATTGAGCGATTGATCGTCGCTTGCGCCGTAGATGGTGATGCCCATGGCTCCGCCACTTTCGCCGCCGCCCCGGATGTCGTGGATTTCATTGTCTCGAATTTCTATGTATGCGCCATAGCCGTACACGCGGATGCCGGATCCTTCCGGCGTGTTCACATTGCGGAGTTCAAATCCGATTACCCGCACATAGCTGATATTTTCCATATAGATCAGATCGTCGGTATAACTGGCGGGGTTGTTCGGCACGCCGGTACCGTCGATCACCGGGTGATGGCCGGGATAGGCCATTAAGGTAAGATAACCGTCACTGGCAGTACCGCCGTGGGGAATGTTGATTTTTTCATAATAAGGATCGGATTCTTGCTTGACCAGGATGGAATCACCGGCAGAAGCGGCGTTGAGCGCGGATTGAATGGTGCTGAAATCGCCGCCGGATTGCGACACGATGTACGTGTCCGCCAGCAGTAATCCGCTTAATAGTAATATGGTAAGGATGACACGGTTAATAAACATCCTGAAGACTCCGACCCAATTTAGAAAGTTTCATTCATAAATTCCACTTCCCTGAGAGATTTTAACTGTAGCACGAAAAACAACACCGGTTATTCTGTTTTACGCGCTAAACCAGACCATCCCTGTCGCAGTTTAATAAAGTTTCATCTCCTGCTTTCCATTTTGAATCATTCCTATTCCGGCGTTTTGAATCCAAACCGCTCGCGGCCCAGTCTGAGCACCTGTTCATAGCTCTCAAAGGCCGTTGTCCCACCGGGCGCCGTTGTGTTGACGGCTCCGGTCAAATTGCCGAAACGCTGACACTCTTCCAGAGACTTTCCCTGAATAAATTGAAATACAAAACCGGCGTTAAAGCTATCGCCCGCGCCGATGGCGTCCACCACGCGTTCGTTTTTAAAGGCCGGCAGATGATGCCCTTTCCCCTGATACCAGCCGTAAGAGCCTTCTCCGCCCAGCTTTACCACCACGGCGTTAATCTGGTCGCCCAGTCGTTTAATGGCTTCATCAAGATTCAGCTGACCGGTCAGATGCACCAGTTCCTGTTTATTGGGCAGAAAAACGTCCACCGCGGGCAGAATGTCTTCCAACGGAATCTGCCACTTCTCATCCGGATCCCATTGCGTATCGAAGGAAGTGGTCATGCCCAATTGTTTGGCCATCCTGAATAATGCGGCCACATCTTTACGGATGCCAGGTTGAAGGAAGTAGGACGAAAAATGCAAATGCCGGCCCAGGGCCAATTTTTGTTCCGTAACATCGGCCAAAGTTAACGCGTTCATGGCGCCGGGATGGGTGACCATGGCCCGGTCTTCCCCGTAGTTTAAAACGATGGTGGCTCCGGTGTTCAAGCGCTCATCCTGAATGATTAAATCCGTATCGACGCCCTTTTCCTGAAGATGCTCCAACACCACCTGCCCGAAGCGATCGTTGCCGATTTTTCCCAGAAAGGCCACTTTTGCGCCCAACGCCCGCAGGTTACTGGCAAAAATGGCCGAAGAACTGCCCAGCGTGAGCGTCATTTCTTGCGCTAATATTTCCTTCCCGATAGCCGGAAAACCGTCGATGCGGTTTAAAATCAAATCCACGTTTAATTCGCCAACGACGATCACGTCGTATTTCTTATCTTCCATACTTTCCTTATTAATAGATCTACCAACTTTCATTCACAGTAATATGACCGAAAGGTATCCTTGCTATACATTTTTATTTTATCTTCCGTAAACCGGGTTGTTCAAGTCGCTTCCTGCGGTTTTTTATTCTTCCTCGATCGCCAGCAAAAAGGCGGAAGCGATCGCCAAAACCATTCCGGTGATAATCACGGGATGCGGAATCACCTGATACAGGGACAATGAAATAATAATGGTGATTACCGGAGCCAGTGCGTTGGTCATTGGACTTACAATCATCGCTTTGCCGTAACGAAACGCGTACACCAGCATCAGGGCGCCCACGGCGTTGAGTATCTGGATCATGGCCGTCAGCCACGGGCCTTTAAATCCCCAATTGATCGGCTGATTGAAATCGGTCATCCATAACGCGACGGGGATCAAAACGATACCTGTGACCATCATGTAAAAAAAGATGCTTTCCGCTTTCATGGTTTCATTGGCAAATTTCATCACATACGCCTGAAATCCCCAGGCCAGGAAAACGATCAGTGATAAAATGATCCACAAATAACCGGCCACACCATTATCGCTGGCAGACTGGTAAGAAAGAAGCGGAATGGCAATCAGCGCCAGGACGATACCGATCCAACCACGCTGACTGGCGCGTTCTTTCAAAAAAATGTAAGACAAAATTATGGTAACCACCGGAGAAAGCGAAATAAACGGAAAAACCAGATACGCCGGCCCGGTGCGTAAGGCCTGAAACAGGATGAGCTGTCCACCGGCACCGGTAAATCCAATTACAGCGCCCAGAAAAATCGCGCGCCGGTCGTGTTCCAGCTTCCAATGGATCAGGCGCAGGGCAATGACGGCCGGGATAATCATGGTAAGCGCCCACACAGAGTAGCCCAGCGTCGCCGGGAATCCGGCCTTTTCCGGCACTTCGATCAGGGCGCCCCACACGCCCCAAAAGGTGGTGGTGATAATGGCAAATATCAGCCAGGGCTTTCCTTTACTCATAAAGTCTCCATAATAGAACGGGTACGGTTCGAATGAATCATATCTGAACTATTGCGCATTTTTGCTGCGCGGGCGTAAATTGTCAACACTTCTTGTATTTTATGGTAGATGAGCTCCACGGGACTTGCGGAAATTTCGCCTTCCCGAACCGCCCGGTACTGGCTCGGCAAAAACTGGCTTAGCAAGGAGAGCGGAATCCGTGTTTGATTTAGATTTTGTATGAGCCGATCCAGAGCGTTTGAGATTTTTTTGACCGGCCAGTAATAAAGGATACGGTCGCTGAAACTGAACTTTCTGGCCAGGGCGATTTGCTTTTCAGAGCCGGAATAGTGTTTTTGCCAGTGTTTGGGATTTTCCTGCATGACCTGATCAATTATTTCCAATAAACGCGAAGGGCGGGCATTTTTGCTTCCGGCGAATAATTCCCGTTCCATAAAGGCTAAAGCAAACACCGCCTCGCGGAAAGCAAAGGTTAGCCAGGGTCCCACTTTAAGGATCGCAAAATGATCGTGCACCATCTGCTTTAGCGCTTCAGGACGCTGATAATCCGTGGAATGGGCTTCGTAAACCAATTGCGGATGCTGTGCAATAAACGCCGAAAGCGCGGTGGCTTTTTGAGGATCGTACTCGGCCACCTGTGCATCGCCGAACTCCACACCGGGCTGTACCACCACCGCGATCACCCGCTGCCAGGCCTCGTCCAGTCCTTTCTCCTCAAAAGCCTGCCGGGTAAGCCCGATCACCTCTTGCACTTCATCCACCGGAGTAATGCGTAAATCGTTTAAGGATTCTTTGGCGCCGCCGGGAATAGGCACATCGGTTCCGATCACATATACGGGCTTAGGTCCGTTGGCATTTGAGTTCACATAGGCATGTTCGGCCGCTTGAGCCAACTCCGCGGTCCTGCGCGCTACGAGGCGAGCGTCCAAAGGAAGTCCCTCGGTTACGGGATCGCCATAAAGCGGCATACTGGCATCCAGATGAATCTTGGTAAATCCGGCCTGCACATAAGCAGCAATCTGGTCACGGGCCAGCGCCATGGCCTCCGTTTCCGATTGATTCTGCCAGATATTGGGTCCCAGATGGTCGCCGCCTAGAATCATGAATTCGATTGGAAAATCTGATTTTTGCGCCAGGTTCCTGACATACGCATAAAAATCAGCCGGAGTCATTCCGGTGTAACCGCCGAACTGGTCCACCTGATTGGACGTGGCTTCCACAAGCAAAACGGACCCGTCCGCTTTGGACAGACGCCTGGGTGTCTCAAGCACGTACCGGGTGGCCCAAACACCCGCAGTGTCCTTAACCCA
>CAZJNP010000135.1:0-7548 GCA_964547355.1 uncultured Calditrichaceae bacterium | reverse complement strand
AATGTAACCATGGCACGATTAGCGATTCTCTACCATCCGATTTTTGCCAAACACGATCCAGGCGCCGGACATCCGGAATCCAGCCGGCGGGTGTTGAGCATCATGGAAACGCTGAAGAGCAAAGGCTTTTTAAGCAAGGCGCCTGTTGTCACGCCCTCCCCCGCCTCGCCGGAGCAGATCGCTTTGGTGCATGACTCCGATTATGTGGCACTGATCCGAAGCAAACGCGGCACGGAACGCTTTACGCTGGACGGCGGCGACACCGTGCTGAACGCCTTTTCCGCAGAAGCGGCAGAAACCGCCGCCGGCGCGGCTGTTGCGGCGGTGGATATGATTTTTGAACAGGGATATGATAAAATCTTTGCCGCCGTACGTCCCCCGGGACACCACGCGGAACGATCCCGGGGTATGGGATTCTGTCTCTTTAACAATGCAGCTATCGCCACTCAATACGCTCTGAGCCGGAATTATGCCCAAAAAGTTCTTATCGTGGATTGGGACGTGCACCACGGCAACGGCACCCAGGAAATTTTTTACACCAGCGACCGCGTCTTTTACCTGAGCCTGCACCAGTTTCCACTCTATCCCATGACCGGGACGGCGGATGAAACCGGTCAGGGGCGGGGCGAAGGTTTTACCCGCAACATTCCCCTGCCGGCCGGTACGGAAGACGCCGGTTATGTAAATGCTCTGGAAAAGGCCCTGCTTGAAATCGAATCCATTCTCACGCCCGATCTGGTGATCATTTCCGCCGGATTCGACGCCCATGTGCAGGACCCGCTGGGCGGCATGCGCGTTACCGAACAGGGGTTCTACAAACTGACCGAAATCGTCGCGACATTCGCCCAGAAAAATTGTAATGGGCGGGTGATTTCTTTTCTGGAGGGGGGGTATAGTTTCCCCGGTTTAGCCCTCTCCGTGTACCAACACGTGCATTGCCTGCTCAAGCATTAACCCGGGAAAAACTTCCCGTCAATAACACACTCTTATTAAGTGGCGCAGCAACTTAATTCTTTCACGTCTTTGGAAAACGTAATGGCAGCCAGTTTGATCCCTTCGGACAGGGTCAAATAGGGGTGGAACATCTCCTTTAGCTGTTCCACCTTAATACCGAACTTGATGGCCATGGCAATTTCCATCAGCAGTTCGGAGCCTTCCGGTGCCACAATTCGGGCGCCGATCAGCCGGTCGTTTGCTTTGTTCCGAATCAGTTTAATAAAGCCCCGTGTGTCCCTAGCTGCGATCGCCCGGGGGACATGCGCCAGCGGCAAGACCGCAGTTTCGGTGTCTATCCCCATTTCTGAGGCCTGCCGCTCGTCCGGCCCGATGCCGGCAACCTGCGGATCCGTAAAAATAACCCAGGGCAGCGCCGTGTAATCCACGGTTTGTTTGACGGGCGACAGGGCGTTCAGAGCGGCTAATTTACCCTCATAGGCTGCAGTATAAACAAACATAGGCGCCCCGATCACGTCGCCTGCTCCGTAAATGCCGGTAACGCTGGTTTGTAAATGCGCATCAACCTTTAGGAAACCGTTTTCGGTTAATTCCACGCCGATTTCTTCAAGCTCCATCCCGGCGGTATTCGCTTTTCTTCCGGTAGCGACGATCAGATGAGAGCAGCGCAGGGTTCTCCGGTTGCCGTCCATAGACAATTCAAGAACCGTGTCCTTGCCATCCTTAAAAACGCGGTTCGTCTGTGCATTGCGGTAAAAAACGATGCCTTCTTTCTGCAGGTGTTCTTGAATTTCTTCGGCCACATCCGGTCCTTCTGTCGGAAGAATCTGAGGCATAATTTCCACCACCGAAACGCGGCTGCCCAGACGGGAAAACATCTGCGCGATTTCCAGTCCGATGTAATTTCCTCCGAGAATAACCACATGTTCGGGAAGCCGTTCCAGTTCAAATGCGGTTTCGTTGGTCAGATAACCGGTCTCTTCAAGTCCCGGAATGGACGGAATACGGGGAGCGGCGCCGGTGGCAATCAGGATAGCGTCGGCGCTGATTTTCTGACCGTTTACTTCCACCGTATCGGACGCTACCAACTTTGCCCGGCCTTCAATCAGGGTAAAGCGTTCCAAGTCTCTAACCACATTAATGTATTTTTCCTGACGCAAAAGGTTTACCAGCTCACGTTTCTGGTTGATGATCTTGTTGAAATCGATCAGCTGCCCTTCGGTTTGAATTCCTTCAAAATGCGGATTCCTGGCGCGGTGCAACGTTTCTGCCGCCCGGATTAAATTCTTGGACGGCACGCAGCCCACATTCACGCACGTGCCGCCGATGGGCAGGCCGTCGTTGATCATGGTTACCCGGGCGCCGCTTTCATGCGCTTGCAGGGCTGCCGCAAAGGCCGCCGAGCCGCCGCCGATGATCAATAAGTGGCGGACATCCCCGGCGTTATCCGGCACCTCACGCCTTCCGGTCACGCGGTAGCTACCGGCGTTGTGAATCAGTGTGATGATTTTTTCCTCAGAAATCACCTCTTCGTTAAATGAAACTTTCGCGCTGTGATCCCTGAAACTGACGGTTTTTCTTAGGATGCCCTCTTCGCTTAGCGCCTGTTCAATAGTAAGCGCGCAGTGGTGGCAGGTCATGCCCTTGATCTCGAGTTGAATGGTTTTCGTATTCATCTGAACCTTTCTTACGGGTTGATTATTTTTGACGGATAGCCTGCTTTAGTAGTGGCTGCGATCAGCTGTTCGACTGTTACTTTTGCGGGATCATAGGTCACGGACGCCTGCTTGTCTTTGAATGTGACTTTGGCAGAAATAACGCCATCGAGATTGGTCAAGCTCTTTTGGACCGTGAACGGACAGGACGGACAATTCATTCCCGGCACCGATAGTTGAACTTCCCGCGGAGCACCGGTTACCGACGCCAGGCTTTTCCCACCGGTAAGATCGCGCTTTGCCAGATATTCTGCGCCGTAAGGGATCGAAAACAATACCGCCACCAGAACCGTGACCACCCAGAGAGAAATTTTATTGATTCGATCCGATTTGGGATGCGCACAGTAACTGCCCGGCGCACATTCTTTCGCTTTAGGCTTACGGTATATGCTGTAGAAGGCGTAACCCAGAACGAGCAGGGTGAAGCCCATCAGGTACGGCCGGAAAGGCTCCAGAGTCGTTAAGTTTCCCACCCAGGCTCCGCCGACGCCCAGGGCGAGCAGAACCAGAGGTCCCACGCAGCACACCGAGGCGGCTAAAGCCGCCAGAACCACCGCCGCGATGGAACGGCGGTCTCTATTCTGATGAATTTGCTTAAATCTTAATCGCATAAAAAACTCCTTTGTAAATGAATCTAAACTTTATCTCTCATCCTGTTAGACGATCTGGACTATGGTAGAGCCTTATACACCCTTTTATTTTCGCCTTCATGACCTTCGGTAGCGATGATTACGCCTCCTGTTCAAAGGCGTCTAAAATGGGACATTCACCGGCCGGTCCTTCGCCGTGACAGCTCTTGGCCAATTCCTGCAAGGCCTTCTTAATTCGCAACAATTCCCTGATCTTTGTTTCGATATACTCGATTTTCGCCTCCGCTTTTTGGCGCACCTCGCTGCAGGTGGAATGTGGATCCACCCGTAGATTTAGAAGTTCTTTGATTTCATTAAGGGTGAATCCATGCGATTTTGCCATTATAATAAACCGAAGCCTTTTTACATCCTCCCGAGAATACAGACGGTAACCGGAGGCTTTTCTTTCCGGCGGTGGCAGCAAACCCTTGCGCTCGTAAAAACGGATCGTCTCAATATTTACCTGAGCGGTTTTTGCAAGGGTGCCGATGGTGAATTTTTCCATAATGGTCCCTCTTTTTATTATATAACGATCTGTACCATACTACAGTGTTCCCGTAAAATAGGTTTTTTTGGAAAAAGATCAATTTTGTTTGAGAAATTGGCGTTTGGAGTTTGGGATTACTCCTCAATTTTGAATGTTGAATTATGAATTTTGAATGGAGCGGGTTCAGTAATAAGTTTTCAGTTTTCAGTTGTCAGTTATCAGTATTGCGTATAAAAAGGGCGGAGCCCTGTAATGTTTATAGAATATGTTTTTCCAAACCCCCGGGGCTTTAGCCCAAACGTTTGCGGTTTGAATTTTGGAATTTGGAGCTTATTTGGGATTTGGAGTTTGGGATTTGGGATTTATTTGGAATTTGGTGCTTGGGATTTAGTACCTGGAAATAAGTGCCATCCGTGTCAGAAAGAATCCCTTACAGCCCTCCGCCATAAATGACGGGATTCGCCAACTCCCGCCGCGGATGTCATTCCGACAGAAGCGGCTAAAAATAAAAAAGCCGGAGACTTTCGTCCCCGGCTTTCAAAGCGTCAAGCTGCTTTTTTGCTAAAATAGATTTTTTTGATCAAATCCACGAAAACCAGCAAACCGCCCAGAATCATCATCCCATCCGGCAGGACGCGGAACCACATCCAGTTTTTCAGCGGCTCCACCGCATCTCTTAAGCGGGCATAGTAGTATCCCATGTTTTGGGAAATTTCAGCCTGATGGAAGCCGATCACCATGGTTGGAATGGCGAAAATCAACACGCCGATGGTCAACAACCAGAATCCCCATTTGGAAAGGGTGGTATTCCATTCCAGATTATTGGCCAGCGAATTGGTACGCGCCGTCATGTAGATGAAGGCCAGAGACAGGTAACCAAAGGCACCCAGCAAAGCCACATGGCCGTGCGGCATAATCAGATAGGTGCCGTGGGCGTAATAGTCGATGGTGGGGGTGTTGATGACCATACCTAAAAATCCGGCGCCGATCCAGTTCAAAAAGGCAGAACCGGCCAACCACATAAAGACCACATTAAACTGAAAACCGCTTTCGGATTCGTTCAATTCCTTTTGTTGTTTCCAGGCTTCAATCATTAACAGACCCAGTGGCAGCGGCTCAAGCGCGGAGAAAATGCCGCCAATGGCGATCCAGTACTGATCCAGCCCCTGCCACCAGTAGTGATGGCCAACGCCCAGCGTACCGCTCATGGCAATCAGAACCAGCTCAAAGAACATGGTACGCACCGCCGCTTTATGCGACACCAGCCCCAAGCTAACCGTAAAAAAGGCCAGAGCGCCCACGGCAAACAATTCGAAGGTCATCTCCACCCATAAATGGATCACCCACCAGCGGTAATAATCGTCAACGGTGAAATTGGGCATGATTTTGTGCAGCGGCATCATACCGGCCATATACAGAGTGGCAATGGCAAAAGCCGACCAGATGATGGTGCTAACCAGCGGATTGTTTGTAGCCGCTTTTTTAATCAGAGAGATGATCAGCAGGAACCAGAAAACCAGTCCAATCACCAACCCAATATCCCAGACGCGTCCCAGATTAATCAATTCGCGTCCTTCGTTACCTAACCAGAACCAGACCTCGCGCATCTGCCCGGTGGCGCCCATATACAAACCGACGACCCCGCCGACAGCCACAACCAGCAAAGCGGCCCACAGCACATCAACCAGCCAGGGGAATTTGTGATCCTTGCCGGCCACCCAGGGAGCAATCAGCAAACCGCCGACCAACCAGCCCACCGCAACCCACAAAATGGCGATCTGGGTGTGCATGGACCGGAGCACATGAAACGGTAAAAGGCTTTGCGAAACAATAAAATCGGAACTTGGCTCGGTGTAGAGATGGGCTAAATAACCGCCGATAATTAATTGAACTAAAAAGAGTCCGGCTACAATCGGCACATATTTTAACAGCTTTTTCTGAGAATGAAAAATATGGGTGATTTGCAAACTGGGTTGCAAGACCTCGTTCTCGTCTTTTTTAAACAGGTATTCATAACTTAAAAAGATGACAAAAATGGTCAGGGCCCAGAGCAAGAGGAATTCCCACAACGAATAAAAATTATTCACCCAGGAATTACCCTGATCGATCAACGGCTCGGGCGGCCAGTCGTTAGACCAGGTGCGATCCGTCCCGGGACGTAAAGACCCGGCCACCAGTTGAGACCAGTCCACAAATGCGGCCATTTTTTTCGCCTCTTCCGGCCGAATCACGCCGCCGGTAAAGGCGCGTTCTTTATCTCCGTTAACCAGCAAATCCACAAGATATTCCACATTCTTCTTGTAAGCCTCTGCGGAAGCGCTGGTGTAAACCACTTTTTCTTCATTCAACTGCGTTTGCTGGAAAAAATCCTGTTTAACGCGTTCTTTAACGGAACCGCGTTCAATTTCCGTAATATCTTTGTTTGGTTTATGAAACATTTCCTGAGCGTAAAAATCATACAAATATTCCGCGCGTTTGTGCAGAAAGTCCGTAGTAAAATCCGGCCCCATATACGCCCCCATACCAAGAAGCGTGCCCCAGTCCATCAAATCGAACTGCTGAAAATAGCCCTTTCCTTCCACGATATCATCGTAGGTATACAGGACTTCTCCGGAATCCGATACCACAACCTTAGGAATCGGTGGAACTTCCTTTTGCAGGGTAGCGGTGTAGTAGATGAGCATGGTTACCATAAAAATGGCAATAATCCAAAAAGTTGTGTAGAGCCCTTTCCGGCTCATGAATCGGTCAAGTAGCGACATAGAACCTCCTTTAAATACTATCTTGTTGTAGTAATTAAGTAAAAACAAAAAACCGCCGGATTTTGAATTTGTAATTGTTGTTAATGAGACAGGGGCCTTTCAATTACAAATTCAATTTATCCTTTGGTCTTTTTTCCTGTTTAGAACACTATTTAATAAATTAAAATAAATTTGCCTATATCTATAATGTTGTTTCTTACAAACTTTTCTATGTATGTAAAAGACCAAATTTCAAACCCTTAACAAGGCTTTTATATCTAATTACTACCTCACTGTAGTAATTTAATTATTTTTTTTTGATGATGCAAAATAAAAAAGGTGACAAAACTAAGAGGTGAAAATAGTACGTTTAAAATTCTGACGATCTTGAATGATTCATTTTTTCGATGTTTCTTTTGTAAATCCGGAGCCGAAGGAAACCAGTGCTCTGATCGTGCGTGTGGCAGACCACAGTGATTATTTTGTCAGGAATCCTTCACTGCACCGAGCAGACGGCGAGGGAAATACAGAAGCTTCTGAATTGAAAACAGCAGAAGAGATGTGGGATCAGGATGAGTAGATGGATGGATGCCGCTATTTTGAATGCCGCGCCGGGTAACGGCCGTTGAAAGGAGACTTTATGGGTAAAGCCGACGGTTTAGTGGCTGCAATTAAGCAGGAAGAAAACGCTTTGCGGAGCGATTTACTCCACAAAGCGTAAAAAAGATTATTCCGCCAGCAGCACTTTGGCGATGGTTTGCAATTGCATATTGCTTGTGCCTTCGTACACGGTGCCAATTTTGGAATCGCGGTAAAATTTTTCCACCGGATATTCTTTTGTAAAGCCGTTGCCGCCGAGAATATCAATGGCAGCCGAACTGACTTTTTGCGCCACCCGTGAAGAGAACAGCTTTGCCATCGCCGCTTCTTTGATGAATTTTTTTCCGTTTTCCTTCAGTCGCGCGGCATTGTAAACCAGCAGCCGGGCGGCTTCGATTTCCGTGGCAAGGTCAGCCAACTGG
>CAZJNP010000134.1:0-7562 GCA_964547355.1 uncultured Calditrichaceae bacterium | reverse complement strand
AACCATAATGATGTCAGCTCCTTCTTCCACGTCCAAATCCACTTCATACATGGCTTCGCGGGCGTTGGCCGGATCCATCTGGTAGGTACGGCGATCCCCGAACTGCGGGGCGGATTCGGCTGCATCGCGAAAAGGACCGTAAAAAGCCGAAGCGTATTTAGCGGCGTAACTCATAATGGGAATTTTCTCAAAGCCGCTGTCGTCCAGAGCCTCACGGATGGCGCCTACCATGCCGTCCATCATGCCGGATGGCGCTACCATATCCGCGCCGGCTTTGGCGTGGGTAATTACCTGTTTGCCTAACATCTCCAGAGTGGAATCGTTATCCACATCACCGTTAATTACCGCGCCACAATGTCCATGATCGGTGTATTCGCAAAAACAAACATCCGTAATCACATACATTTCCGGCACGGCGTCTTTAATAGCCCGCACAGCACGTTGAATAATGCCTTCATCGCTCATGGCATCGCTACCTACGTCATCTTTATGCTCGGGTATGCCAAACAAAATAATGGCCGGAATGCCCAGGCGGTAAACTTCCTTTACTTCTTCAACTAACAAGTCAATGGACATTTGAAAATTTCCGGGCATGGAAGGAATGGGATTTTTAACCTGCTTACCTTCGGTTACAAATAACGGAAAAATGAAATCGTTTACCGAAAGCTGTGTTTCCCGCACCATGCGGCGAATATTTTCGTTACGACGTAAACGTCTGGGACGGTAATAAGGCGTAAACATTTTGTACTTCCCTTCTTTTAAATATGTTGTTTCACAATTCGGTTCACCGTTTCGTGGGCGCTAAGCACACTATCGCCTAAACTGATGCCCCTGCGGAAATTTCCGGCAAAATACAAACCGGAATGGCGTTCTTCCAATTCGCTAAACACCTGTTGCACAGCTTTATATCCCACTTTGTACTGGGGAATGGCTTTGGGCCAGCGACGGATGCGCACAAAGGTTGGTTTCCCCCGTACGCCCAACAAATCTTTTAAGTCCGCTAAAACCCGTGCTGACAATTGATCGTCCTGTAGCAGCGCATTTTCCGGTTGACGCATGCCACCTACAAAAGTAGTCAGCGCAACATGCCCTTGCGGAGAGCGGCCGGGAAAAAGCGTAGAACTGAAAATGGTTCCTAAAATTTGCCGTTTTTCCACTTCGGGCACCAAAAAGCCAAACCCGTCTAAAGGATGCGCTATATCATCGCGTTTAAATCCCAAAAAAACCACAGCCACCGGCGGATAGTCCACGGCATTCAGCAGGGCAATTTTTTCGCCCGCTATATTTTCAAGTAAATTGCTCTGAGCATAGGTGGGTATGGAAATCACCACCTGTTTGAAAGATTCTTCGCTTATCTTTCCGTTCTGCAAAACTCCCAATACATACCCCTCTGCAGTCTGTTTCAGGGAGCGCACTTCTGCTTGCAGTATAAGAGCATCGCCTAATTCTTTCGTCAGAATGCGCGGCAAAACAGCCATGCCGTTAACAAAGGAAAACATTTTGGCCCGGTCTTTGGCCACTTCCGAACGTTTTTTACGTTCTTTGGCACCTTTAATCATGCCCTTGATCAACCCGCCGTAATTTTGCTCCAATGCATATAATTTAGGAAAAGCTGCAGCCGTGCTCAGCATTTCCGGATCACCGGCATACACTCCGGCAACAAAAGGATTAATGGCGTAATCTAAAAATTCGTCGCCCAACCGATAACGGACAAATTCTGCCAAAGAGATATCGTCGCCCTTTGTGGGGGCAATAAACGGTTCTTTTAGTAGCCGCAACTTAGCCTTCCAGGAAAACAAGTCTGTTTTCAAAAAGGCGCCGGGCTTCATGGGTAAAACATGCAAGGTCCCGTTGCGCACAATAAACCGGTTGTCGCTCAAGGTATTTGCATATACTTTTTCATTCTGCAGCCCAAGATTTTCAATCAACTGGCTCAATTCCTGTGAAGTTTCCAGCGTACTGTTCGGCCCCAAATCGACCAGCCAGCCGTTTTCCATTTCAGTAACAATGGACCCGCCAGCATATTCGTTCTTTTCAAAAACCTTCACGGAATAACCGGCGTTTTTCAAAAGCCAGGCTGTGGTGAGGCCGGAAATACCGGCGCCAATGATGGCAATTTTCTTATCCGTCATTAAATCCCTCATATTAATCGCTATATGATTTTATTCTTTTTTTACCAAATGTTCAAGTACTACTTTTTTTAAAGCACTTATGAATGCCGGCCGAGCGTTCAAAGCATCAATGCGAATGAATCTTTCCATGCCGTTTTCCCTGGCCAAATCATGATAAAGCATGCCGATTTCGTAAACGGTTTCAGAATTATCCGCCACAAAACCCAAAGGATAGACATATAGTTCTTTGACGCCCTCTTTCGCCAGTTGAATGATTTTTTCTTCCGTTGAGGGCGCCAGCCACTTGACCGGGCCGATTTTGCTCTGAAATGCAAGATGAATGGCCCACCAATCCGGCAATTCAGTCCGCAGCCGCTGAACCGCTTGACTGACCTGATCGAAATAGGGATCCCCTTTCTTCACATGCCGTTCGGGGATACTATGGGCACTTAGCAGTAGATGAACCTTCCTTCCATCGCCCGGCTTCTTTACGCCTATCTGTTCACGGATTTGTTCGGCCATAGCCCGGATAAAAGCCGGTTCGTATCCGTAGCGATCGATGTACAGCAGCTTTTCTGGAGGGATGGATAGTTTGTCCCTCAAACGTTTAAGCTCCGTTTTAATGGAACCCGATGTGGACGATGCGTAAAAGGGATACATGCTCAGCACAACGATTCGGTCATAACCGTTTGAATGAATATTAGACAGCACACCTTCCAGCGAGGGTTGGCTATAGCGATTGGCCGGCCACACCGTAAATTCTATATCATTCTGCATATTCAGGTTTGCTTGCAAAGTCTCCGCCTGCTGGCGCATGATGGCATGTAGAGGAGTTTTCCCGCCTAACTTACGATAAATTTCCACGCTTTCGGCCACACGTTTACGAGCAATAAACTTAGCAAGCATACGGCGCAGCGTTCCAGGTAGTGCAATATCTATGATGTGCGGATCATTAAAAATCTGAAATAAAAACGGTTCCACTTCCTGTAGCGAATCCGGCCCCCCCATATTGGAGATTAGAACAGCGACTTTCATCCATTTACTTCCAAAAAATTAAACTGTCCGCGAAAACTGCGGTTTGTTTTCTTTTTTCTGTTCCAGATAAGCATCAAATTGCATGGCAATATTACGAATCAATAATCGACCGGTCGTGGTTACCTGCAATTTTTCCGGATGCAGTTCAATTAAGCCGTCATCCTGCATGGTTTGCAGTTTTTTTAATGCCTTGGCAAAATAGCCATCAAAGTTAATGTTGTATTTTTGTTCAATTTTTGTTTTTTCCAGATGAAAATTACACATCAGTTCGGTAATCACTTCGCGGCGTAAAATATCGTCTTCATTCAGTATCACACCGCGGAACACCGGCAGTTCCTCTCTGTCCAGAGCTTCGTAATATTCGTTTAGCTTTTTCACATTCTGCACGTACATATCGAAAAGCATGCTGATGCTGGTAATGCCGAAGGCCAGCAGGTTTAGTCCGGCATGGGTGGAATAGCCCTGAAAATTACGATATAGTGTTCCGTTATTCATGGCGACAGTCAGCTCATCGTCCGGTTTGGCAAAATGATCCATGCCAATGTACACATAGCGGGAACGGGTTAGTTTTTCGATCGTTAATTTAAGGATTTCTAATTTTTCCGCGGGCTCAGGCAACCACTCCTGCTTGATTAAACGCTGATGTTTAAACACTTGCGGGAGATGGGCATAGTTGAACACGGCAAGTCGGTCTGGATCTATATCCAGGACTATCTCCAATGTTTGCTCGAAAGTTTCCACCGTCTGGTAAGGCAAACCGTACATCAAATCGATATTCACACTTTGGAAACCCAATTCGCGAGCCCATTCAACGGTTTGGCGAGTAAGACTTTCCGGCTGGATGCGGTTCACAGTTTTTTGTACTTTGGGATTAAAATCCTGCACGCCCATGCTACAACGGTTAAAGCCCACATCATGGAGGGCTTGCATATGTTCTTTGGTTAATTCGCGCGGATCGATTTCCACGCTTAATTCCGCCTGGTCTTCAAAGCCAAAAATATCGCGAATGGCAAATCCCAATCGCCGAATTTCATCCGGTTCCAGGTAGGTGGGTGTGCCGCCACCCCAATGTAGTTGTCTTACCTTACGCTGCGGATTAATATGCGGACGCAACAGTTGCATTTCTTTGATTAAATAGTCTAAATAATTCGCCATCTTCTCACGGTTGTGGGTTACCATCATATTGCATCCGCAAAAATAGCAGAGGGTGTCGCAAAAAGGAATATGAAAATATAAAGAAAGCCCTTCATCGCCTTTTTCCCGATCATCTTTAAGGATACGCTCCAGATAGTCCTCGGGTCCTATGCCTTCATGAAAATAAGGCGCGGTGGGATAGCTGGTATAACGCGGCCCGGGCTGGTCATACTTTTTGAGTAGCGCCAGGTCTACTTCTATTTTTGTATTTTCCATTTGCATCGTACGCTCCAAATCTTATTGTGTTTGATGAAATTGCCGGCTCAGACGCCGCACTTCTTCCACTAAAAAATGCACATTTTCCAACGGTATGTCCGGTAAAATTCCGTGCCCCAGATTAAAAATATGTCCCGAATCATTGCCGAAAATTTTAAGCACACGCTCCACTTCCTTGCTAATAATCGCTTTACTGCCGTACAATACGGTTGGATCCAGGTTTCCCTGCAAAGCAAATTCTTTAGCAAACAGCTTTTTAGC
Source organism: uncultured Calditrichaceae bacterium (assembly GCA_964547355.1). Lineage (GTDB taxonomy): Bacteria > Calditrichota > Calditrichia > Calditrichales > Calditrichaceae > CAZJNP01. The sequence continues at coordinate 2,745 of CAZJNP010000134.1, read as the reverse complement.
CTGGTGCATATCTGTTTGCCAATCCACGCCCAGAACCTGAGCTGCGCTGTCGGCCAGTTGCACCAAATGATCCATACCGCCCATGCTAAACAAAACGACCGGTGCTTTGGTGGTTTGCAATTCCTCCGCAATACGGTTTAAATAGTTACCGGAAAATTCGTCGTACAAATGGACAGGCAAAATACTCCCCCAGGTGTCAAAAAGTTGAACCACCTGTGCGCCGGCAGCAATCTGCATTTTAAGATATTCCGTTACGGTTTTACTCAGCTTTTCCAAAAGCTTGTGTAATAGATCCGGTGCAGAATAGAGCATGGACTTGATATGCTTAAAATTACGCGTAGGCTTGCTCTCCACCATATACGCAGCCAACGTAAATGGCGCGCCGCTGAAACCGATTAGGGGGGTTTTGCCGTTTAATTCATGGTGGATTAACGAAACAGCTTTAGCAACATAATCCAGTTTTTCTGGCATACTGTTTTCGTCCAGCCGTTCGACATCCTGCGGGCTACGCAAAGGGGGGGATAGCTTGGGGCCGTGGTCTTCCAAAAATTCCAGTGTTTGCCCCATGGCTTCTGGAATGACCAAAATATCGGAAAACAAAATGGCTGCATCAAATCCAAATCGGCGAACTGGTTGGATGGTTACTTCCATTGCCAGTTCCGGAGTTTTACAAACCGTTAAAAAATCGTATTTTTCACGCAAAGTCCGGTATTCCGGCAAATATCTTCCGGCTTGGCGCATAATCCAAATGGGCGTGCGCTCTACTGTTTCCTTTCGGATAGCCCGCAATAATAAATAATCACTGTTCATTAAACACTCCTGTTAAAATAACGGACAATGGCCCAAAACAGATGTTCACTATCACTCACCTCAGGCATAATTTCCACGGTCAATCCTTTGGCTTTGATGGCAGCCGCTGTAGTAGGGCCAACGGCAGCCACCGCAACTCGGCTTTGCCTGATCAGGCCCACTGTTTCTTCGCCTGCCAATTGCAATAGATAATGAAACGCCGAAGGGCTGAAAAAGGTCAATACATCCGCTGCGTTTTTTTGTATAACAGTTAGAAAATCTTCCCTTTTAAATTCGGGATCGGGCACGGTGCGGTAAAATTCAACCACATCCACAACGGCGCCAAGCGCTTTTAAACCGCCCGGCAGTTCGCTTCTGGCGATATGGGAGACAGGCAGTAGAATACGTTTGTTTCTGATATCCAGCTTACTGAACTCGGCCAGCAATCCTTTGGCCGTGTATGCTTTAGGCAATAAATCGGGTGTCACGCCTCGCTTCCGCAATGTTTGGGCTGTTTTAGCACCCACAGCTGCAATATTATTAAATGCAGGCGTAATCGCTTGTTTCTTCAGCGCTTCAAAAAAATAATTTACTGCATTTTCGCTGCTGAATACAATCCAATGGTAGTGGTTTAAGGCATGCAGAACCTTATCTCGTTCGGCGGTGTGTTCCGTCTCGGCAGTGGCAATGGTGGGAAATAACAGCACCCTACCGCGTTGTTCTGCAATCAAAGAGATCAGTTCCCCGGCCTGCTCAGCCCTTCGCGTAACGATAATCGTTTTATTGTGGAGCATTTTACGAGCGAAACTCCTTCAACAGGTTTCCTGCTCCGGCAGCAAGGAGTTTATGTGCCAACCGCTCACCGATTTCCTCGGCCTTTTCAGCATGGCCGCTTTCACGGTCTTTAATAATCCGCTGACCATCCAGACTGCCCACAAAGGCGGTAAGTTCTAACTGCTCATTTTCCACATATCCGTAGGCTCCCATGGGGAACTGACAGCCCGTGTCGAGCACGCGCAAAACGGTGCGCTCGGCAACAACGCTCTGATAGGAAGGCAGATGATTAATCGAAGCCAGAATATGGGCCGTTTGCTCATCATTTGTACGAATCTGGATCCCAATAGCGCCCTGGCCTACTCCGGGGATCATTTCTTGAGGACTGAATACCTGGAAAGTTACATCTTTAATTTCTAACCGTTCCAGCGCGGCCCGTGCCATGATGATGCCGTCCAAATTCTGTTCGCGCATTTTCCGTAAACGCGTGTGAATATTCCCTCGCAAATCGGCCAGCTTTAGGTCCGGGCGCAGTTTTAGTAACTGGCAACGCCGCCGAATGCTGCCTGTGGCAATCGTTGCTCCGGACGGCAACTCCTGAATCGTTTTGCCTGTGGGCGTCACTAATACATCTTCCACATACCCGCGGGGTGGAACGGCGGCTAATTTCAATGCCTCCGGCATTGTGGACGGTAAATCCTTTAAACTATGCACGGCCATATCAATACTTTCATTAAGTAGGGCCTCTTCTATGGTTTTGGTAAAAACGCCCTGCCCGCCGATGTGGGTCAATGAAGACTTCTGATCACGGTCCCCCTCTGTTTTTATGATAATCCGTTCCAAAACAAGTTCGGGAAACCGTTCCCGCAGAGCTTTTTCCACATAGGTTGTCTGCCACAAAGCCAGTGCGCTACCGCGCGTTCCGATGCGAATTTTCATTTATTATTTCTTTCATTTTTCAATTTCGTACAGCTCGTGTAAAAACTCCAGATACTGTTCGTACAATTCCGGGTTGCGGATGTTTTTTTTGAGCAGTTTAATGTGCTGGTGTAAAATTTTATTGATTAAACTTTCCGTCAAATATTCAATATGTTCTTTCCCATTCTCGGGTAATCGAGAATTTAACCGTTTCAATTCGGCGTGCCGCAGATCTTCAAAATACATTTTTAATCGGTGGATTAC
>CAZJNP010000133.1:0-7584 GCA_964547355.1 uncultured Calditrichaceae bacterium | reverse complement strand
ATCATAAAGAATGCACATGCGCTCGCGGGCCATTTTATTGCCGCGCCGCACCTGATCGGCTTCCGGTTCGGCTTCAAAAAAAGCATCTACCATGGGAGAAATATCCCGCACCAAATATTGGATGCCCAGTTGCCTGGCCACCAATTCGGCATGTTCCAGACTTTCCGGATTACTTTCCCGGTAGGGCATGATAATACCGTGCACGTTCTCCGCGCCCAGGGCGTTCGTCAGCAATGTTGCTACCACCGCGGAGTCCACTCCGCCGGAAAGACCCAGCACTGCCTGAGAAATGCCGATTTTTTCCATCTCGTCTTTCAAAAACTTTTGCAGTAAAAAAGCCACGTTTGCCACATTGATTAGAAACATGTTAATCGTCCTAATTTAACTGAGTCTAAAATATACACAGGACAGGAAAAAATTTAAAATTTTTTTTGTTATTTTCTTTAAAAATACAGGGATGTGTTTATTGTTCATGCGAGGTGCCAGGTTTTGGCGATAAATTCCAAATTTTGAGCGTGGGGAAATCGGTTTTTTTCCCACCCCTGTGGGGTTTTAATACGGGTGGATGTCTTCTCCATGCTACAAACATGACGCTCCCACGCAGCACTTTCCCGGCCCTTCTTAACAAAATTCCAAATTCCAAACACCAAATCCCAACTAAATCCCAAACAACAATCTCCCAACCCCCACTCCACAAAGTCACATGTTTGAAATTTGTTATCTGGTATTTGGAGCTTATTTGGAATTTGTCACGGATGATTTTTGTGGTTTATAACGCGTTTTTTGCCGGACGCCATTGACCAGCTCTCTTTTATTTCTCTTTTATCCAGATGAGTATTCCTCCGCCTTCCAGTTCCACGCTGAATTCTGACGCCCCTTGAAGCCAAAACAGGGGGTGTCCGGCGATGCCGTCCCGCAAATTAAAGCGGCCGTTTTGGGCGATTAATTTCCATTCTCCTTCCGGCAGGCGGACATGTTCAAAAACGCCTTTTTGATTGTCCGTATTTAATAACACCAGAATCTGGTTGTTGACAAAATAACCCAGTAAACGCTTGTTTTGCGGTTCAATCCAGCGGTAATAATCCGGCGCCGGTTTTTCTACGATGCGGAATACCCGGCCGTGTGGACTCCTGCGCAGTGCGATCAGACCACGCCAGAAGTCGAACATATCCCGGTAATTACAGTACACTCCCGGCTGGTCGCCGATATTGAGCCCCTTGTTTTCCCAAACAAACGCGTTGGCGGCCGCCAGATTGTACGAATCTTTTTTCCCGTGAAAATAGAGGGGCTTGCCGTTTAAATACTTGACCACTTCGCTGTCAGGGGCCGCGCCTTTGCTGCGCATCAGTTCCGTACCTCCGTGAATGACGACCGGCCCCAAAGAGGTAAACAAAAGGGTAGCGGCGATCCGGAACGCCGGTTCGTCCACGCCATAGCGGCCGTCCCAATTGTTGCGGGCGAAACGATCGGCCAGCGCCCAATTATCATGAATGTCCAGATAGTTAATCCCCGATATGGGAGTCTTATCCGAAGGGAATCCGGCGGACAGTGCTTTTTTAACCGATTCCCGATCGCCGTTACCGCCGGCGTAACCGCGGTCCGTACGCTTGTCTTTGGGCTCGGAAGGCGGCCCTTTAAAGGCGTTACGGGCATCGTCCTGGAAGAACGTGATGGGTGCGTCTTCCTTGTACCAGTTCCATTCGGGATTCGCTTCAAACTCCGGATCGGCGGAATCGATCCACGGTTCTCCGTAGAGAAGAATATCCGGTCCTACCGCCTGGCGCAACATGAGCAGGGTTTGCTTGTCGGTTAAACCAGCCAGATCGATGCGAAAACCGTCCACGCCGTACTGCCGGATTAAATCCGTACACTGCTCGATAATCCAGCGCTGCACCATGGGCCGCAGTTCGGATTTGGTTTCCGTGCCGTAAGGCCCCAGAAAGTTGAACTGCTCGTCCATACGGTAAAAATAGGGCGCGTCCATAGCAAGAAAATTAAAGAAGAACTGCCGTCCGTCCATGCGTTCCGCTGTGTGATTAAAAACCACATCCACTACCACGGCAATTCCTTTTTCATGAAAGGCCTGCACCAGGTTGCGGAACTGCTCGTTTTGCGCGCCCCATGTGCTGCCTTTTACCCGATAACGGCTTTCCAGCGCAAAAGCGTGACTGGTGCGGTAGCCCCACTGGTAATTCTCCAGATTGACGCCCTGCGCGATCATGTACGGATCGTCTTTAAAGGCTTTCTGCCATGCGTTATCAGGATAGTGCAAAAATTCCTGCACCGGCATCAGATGCACCACATTAACGCCCAGCTCCAACAGATGATCGAAACCGATCTTTTGGCCGTGAGCGTTCCGTAGTCCGGGCGTTACAAATCCCTTGAAGGTACCTTTCAGGGAATCGGGCAGTGGCAGACGGCGCGTAAAATCCTGAACATGCACTTCATAAGCGATAACGTCCTGCATCTTAGGAGTGCCGCCCGCAACCGGCTCGGGCGGTTTCATCTCCGGCCAGAGGCGACACGGCCCAAAGCTGTCCACGCTGACCCGCCCATAGGGATCCGTAAAATGAATTTGATTTTGTCCGGAGGAAAAGAAAGCGCCCGGTTCGTACGGGCCGTAAGCGGTAAAGTCGTAATACCAGCCGATCCAATTACCTGGCAGGTTAATTTCCCACACGCCGTGCGCATCCCTTTTCAGTGCTTTGCGATATTTCTCCTCCCGCTGGGGATGTTTGTACAAATGAACAAACACCGAATCCGCACGCGGAATAAAAATACGAATGGTGGTAATGTTTTTATCCGCGGAGTAGTTCGCCCCCAGTTTTTCTCCGGACCACAGATGCTTAAACCAACCGTCGAATCTTGCCGTGACAAATCTCGGAACATAAGGATTATGTACATAATACACTTGCCGGATGTTTAACGTTTTTTGCGGCACCAACTGCAGTTCGCCCGGGCCCAAATACAGAACCCTCGCCACAGCAATGGAATCCCCATTCGTCGTCCGCAAGTGGTAACGCCGGGGGGAATAGATGTAACGCTGCGGTCTGGCTTCTGGAAAGAACAGCCGAATATCATCGTTTGCGACTATTTCCGCGCGTACCGCCATTCTTTTCCGGTCATGGAATAAGATCAGGTTGCCGCCTTTTCGATTGGGAGCCATAACCGGCGGGTCTAACCATTTTCCTTGATCAATACGGAATTTAAAAGCGGCGCCGGGTTCGATGCGCCGAAACCCGGGATTAAAAACCGCCAATGTCCAAAGCTGCGGGTCGGCGGGATTTTGTTTCAGCCACCAATCGGAAACATTCATATCATGATTCCAACCCCGCATTTCCCCTTCGATCATGACTTTGGCCGGTTTGACCCGGTACAATTCAGAATCAAAAATGAAATAGGTACTGTCGCCCCGCTGGGCATAACCCTGCAAACGTTCCTGTGGTGAAAAGTTTTCGCTCTGACAAAAAACAGTCGCAGGCAAAATAATATACAAAGCAATTATAATCGTAAACAATTTAACGCGTGCTGCCACAATCACTCCCTTTAAATTGCATAAACGCAACGATTCAATTTAGTAAAATATGGTATAGTGAAAAACAGTTTTTGTAATCGCCTTTTTTTAATTCTAATATTTTTGCTTATAAGCAAAATTTTTTGGCCATGTTTACCGTCTCTCTAATTAAGAAATCATATGGTTTTAAAAAAGAAAAAAACAGTAAAAACCCTTCCGTATATAGCCCTCTTTATATTAAAATCTTAACAGCCCTATGTCCCCCAAACTGCAACATGAAGGACTTGTTACTCCTTGATCCTAAAGAGCAAAATGGACGTTAGGAGGCTGAACCCTGGCCGTCTGCCGGCCCTTGCGGGGCTTCAGCCCAACCCTTCCGGGCTAAAGCCCTCAGACTGTGTGCGGTTAGTGCCGCTTCACGACCCTGAAGGGCCGTGTTAGGCAGGCGCTGCCGGTTGTTTGGCAGGCAGGCTTGGTTTCATGCATTAAATAAAAAAAGGATTTTGATCGAGTTTTTCCGGTTAGTCATCAGAGCCGCCGTCATTATTCTGCCTGAAACGGTTTTCCGTCTACCGTAAATCTGTAAAATTAAAAACAGAAAACTCAAAATGAACGGCCAAGAAATTACTCTTTAGAGGGCTGTGGTAAATTTTGGGGGACATCCAGTATATTAAAATCTAAACAGGAATTTATTTCAATTAAATATTTGTTTATATTCTTTAAATAAATTATATCACAAGGGCCTATTATGAAAAAAATCCTCATTAAAAACGGCCATATCGTCTCACCGGAAAAATTATTTCAGGCCGACTTACTCATAGCCAACGAAACCATCGAGCGCATCGCACCCGATATTTCTGAAACGGATGCGGAAATCATTGACGCCCAAGGGAAATATGTTTTCCCGGGATTCATCGACGCGCACACGCACATGGGCATTCCCATCCGCGGCACGCACTCCGCCGATGATTTTCATGCCGGAACCCTGGCCGCCCTGTACGGAGGTGTAACCACCGTGATGGATTTTACCGTGCAGGAGCCGGGCGAATCGCTGACCGGCAGTTTGCGGCGCCGCATGGATTGGGCCAAAGGAAAAGCAAACGTGGATTACGCCTTTCACTGCAACGTTACCGACCTTGATGAAAAACGGCTGGCGGAAATCCCACAGATTATCGAACAGGGCGTGATCAGCTTTAAGGCCTTTACCGCTTACAAAGAAGCCGGCATGCAACTGGAAGACGAACAGATTCTGGATTTGTTATGGCAGGTAAAACTCTCCGGCGGCACGGTCATGTTTCACGCCGAAAACGGCCATCTGATTCATTTTTTGACCAAGAAATTTATTTCTCACGGCAAAACTTCCGCCATGCACCACGCCTTAAGCCGTCCGCCCGAAGCAGAGATCGAAGCGGTGTGGCGCATCACCACGTTGAATCAGTTCATCCGCTGTCCCATTTATTTTGTACATTTAACCACCGCAGAAGCAGTGCAAATCGCTTACGCCGCTAAAGAACGGGGTCAACCGGTATATCTGGAAACATGTCCGCAATATCTGCTCTTTGATCACTCCGTTTATGAAAAAGAAGACGGCTACAAGTACATCGCCGCGCCTCCCTTTCGAACTGTACGCGATTCCGAATATTTGTGGCAGGGATTGCAGCAAGGGATGATCGATGTGGTGGGAACGGATCATTGTCCGTTTACACTGGAACAAAAAAACATGGGACACAGAGAATTTCATTTAACCCCCAACGGACTGGGGGGGGTGGAAACTTTGTTTCCCCTGCTCTATTCCGAAGGAGTTGTAAAAAAGCGTCTTAGCCTGCAGCGTCTGGTGCGTTTAATCGCAGAAGAACCCGCCCGGCTATTCGGGTTGTATCCCCAAAAAGGGGTGTTGATGGAAAAGGCCGACGCCGACATCGTTATCTTCAATCCCGAAGGTACAAGTCAAATCCGAGCGGATAATCTGCATTCCGCGGTGGACTGGACGCCTTATGAGGGAATAACAATTGAGGGAAAAATCGAATCGGTTTTGTTAAGGGGGAAATGGCTGCTTAAAGAAGAGCGTCTGATCGAATCCAATCTGAGCCATGGATGCTTCGTAAAAGCATTGCTGTGACCCTGCTCCCAATCCAGATTTGCTCAAGTCAGACGGTACCTCAAGCCTCTGCCGCTGATCCTCTTTTGATTATTTTTTGGATCAATTGGATCAATTCTTCCGCGCTATAGGGTTTGGTCACTACGCCTGCAAATCCGTACTTCTTGTATTCCGACATGATGGGGTCATTGGAGTAACCGCTGGAAACCACGGCTTTTACATCCGGATTTATATTAAGCAATTTTTTAATCGTTCTTTTACCTCCCATGCCACCAGGAACTGTCAGGTCCAAAATCACCAGATCATAAGGGTCGTTATTTTGCATTTTCTGTGAATATTTAATCACCGCTTCCTGACCGTCGCTGCATACATCCACGCGGTATCCGAGATTTCCCAAAATATCCTTGACCAATTCGCGTAAATCCGGTTCGTCATCCATGACTAAAATATGACCACTTTGATTTTCAATAATAACGTCTTCATCCTGGTTCGGAATCACTTTCCCGGGCACTGCGGGGATGTATATAGTAAAAGTGCTTCCCTGTCCCGGAGAGGATTCCACAGAAATATGTCCTTCGTGTTTTTGTACAATTGAAAACGTGGAAGCCAAACCAAGTCCGCTTCCATTTTTTTTGGTGGAAAAATATGGGTCAAAGATGCGGTGAATGATTTTATCGCTAATTCCGTGCCCGGTATCCTTAAAAGCGATTTTTATATAATTTCCGGTACTTAACGGAAGATTCGATTTCTCATCAATATATATGTTTTCGCCTTTAACCCACAACATACCCCCTTCCGGCATGGCATGCATGGCGTTAATGACCAGATTATTGACTACCTGACTTATCTGACCTTCATCGATTTCCGCCGGCCAAAAATCTTCAGGAAAGCTAAACTTATATTTAACGTTTGATCCGCGCAGGGCAAATTCAACCGTATTCACAATCAATTCTCGTACCGAAACGGTTTTACGCACTGATGCCCCGCCTCTGGAAAAGGTCAATAACTGCTGGGTTAATCCTTGCGCCCTAAAAGAAGCTTCCTCCGCTCTTTTTAGCAGTTCATGTAATTTCGGAGGACAATCCGGGTGCATTTTTAGTTTTATTAACGATAGATTACCGATAATCGCGGTAAGAATATTGTTAAAATCGTGCGCCAGGCCACCGGCCAGAATACCTAAAGATTCCAGCTTGCGCGCCTTAAACAATTCTTCTTCCAATCTTTGCTTTTCGGTCACGTCCCAGAAAGTGACGACACAACCCAATATCTGCCCCATCGATTCCTTAAGGGGAGTGCAAGTTAATTCTACGATACGCTTTTCCTGCCTTTTATTTTTAAGGATTAAGGGTTTATGGGATAGATAGGGTTTTGCTTCTTTGAGCGCTTCGTGTAACGGATCTCTTTTAAACGATCGTCCATTTAGCGAAAAAAACTGTCCGAACTCAAAAACATTTTTCCCCATAGCCTGCGTTTTTTCTACAGCTAACATTTTTTGAGCGGAATCATTCAAAAATTGAATCACTCCATTCGGATCAACGGCTATGACTCCTTCATTAAGATTTTTAAGAATAATGTCCAATTTTTCCTTTTCATTCCGTAAGGCCTGTTCTGCCTGTTTCTTTTCTGTAATATCGCGCCCAATAACGACCAAAGCTTTTCGGCTACCATCTTCGTTAAATACGGGAACTTTAATTATATCAAACACCTTTTTCGTCCCATCCGGTTGAGGGATGACTTCTTCGTCTCTTAGAATATCACCCTTTTCCCAGGCCTTCTCATCGCTGCTTTCGCAAGTTAAAAACGCATCGCGATAGAATTCATTGTATTCCGCTAACTCCGAATCCTTTTTGCCTTTATAGGGCACTTTTTCAATCCCGAACAGTTTCAGATCAAATTGATTCGCTTCCAGCCAACGCCCCTGACCATCCTTAAAACAAACGATATCCGGCATGGCGTTGATCAGGGTACGCAA
>CAZJNP010000132.1:0-7586 GCA_964547355.1 uncultured Calditrichaceae bacterium | reverse complement strand
GAGCGTAACCAGCTATAAAGAATTGCACCGGGACGCGGAGATGGTGGAAAGGGAAAACTTGCTCCATCCGACCCAGAAGCCAAAGCAGCCTTTTGTTACTCAGGCGCTGAAAGGATCAGGCGGGATTTTTGTCGCCGTTTCCGATTACATCCGGGCCATTCCGGAATCGATTGCCCGCTGGATACCCGGGCCCTATTTTACTCTCGGTACCGACGGTTACGGTCGCAGCGACGGCCGGCACCATCTACGCGACTTTTTCGAAGTGGACGAGCGCTACATCACCTTAGCCGTTCTGCACATGCTCATGCGCGAAGGTAAACTTTCGGCCGATGTGGTAAAAAAGGCCATCAAAGAATTGAATATTGATGTTCAGAAAGCAAATCCATTTACCAGTTAAACTGATTTCATCCTGAACACAAAATAGAAGGAATACGTAGAAAATGACCATCGAGTTCAAAATCCCTGAATTGGGAGAAAACATATCTTCCGGCCGCGTGGCTTCTGTCCTGGTTTCGGCCGGCGAGCAACTGACGCAGGATCAAATTGTGCTGGAACTGGAAACGGACAAAGCCGTTATCGAAATCCCCAGCACGGTCAGCGGAGTCATTAAGGAAGTGCTGGTTTCCGAAGGAGACGACGTTTCCATCGGGCAGCCGGTGTTAATCGTGGAAGAAGCAGAAGCCGCTCAGGCAGAAACGCCTGCGGAAAAAGACATCCCGGCACCTTCCGAAGAAGAAGTATCGGTTGAAGAAGCGAGCGTAACCGCAGAGACCGCTGTTTCCGCTTCTCCGGAACCGCCGGTTCAGGAACCCGAGCAACCCGCTGTCGCCCCGGAGCAGAATTCCTTTATTCCTGTGCAAAAATCTCAGCCCAAAGAAGCGGCCCCGGCAGCGCCTTCGGTGCGCAGATTTGCCCGGGAAATCGGAATTGATATCAACCAGGTCCCGGGCACCGGACCCGGCGGCCGAATATCCATTGAAGATGTAAAAAGTTATTCCAAACTGCTGAACAAACAGCGTGCCGATTCGGGTGCTATTTTTCAGGGTGTGCAGCCGGAACCATTGCCCGATTTTACCAGCTGGGGCGAGGTCGAGGTCAGTGCCATGAACAAGGTGAGAGAAAAGACCGCCCATCATCTGAGCTACGCCTGGGCGACCATACCGCACGTTACCCAGTTTGACAAAGCCAATATTACCGAACTGGAAAAATTACGCAAACGGTACGCACCGATCGCCGAAAAGGCGGGCGGCAAGTTAACCGTGACCGCTATTTTATTGAAGGTGATCGAGAAGGCGCTGAAAAAATTCCCCCAGTTTAACGCCAGTATCGACATGCTCAAGAAGGAAATCATTTACAAGAAATATTACAATATCGGCGTGGCCGTGGATACCGACCGCGGACTGCTGGTACCGGTTATCCGGAACGTGGATCAGAAAAGCATCGTAGAACTGGCTGTGGAACTGACCGAAATCTCCGCCAAAGCCCGGCAGAAAAAAATCAGTCTGGAAGACCTCCAGGGCGGGAATTTCAGTATCTCCAATCTCGGAGGCATCGGAGGAACCGGATTTACGCCCATCGTCAATGCGCCGGAAGTGGCGATTCTCGGCGTTTCCCGATCCGAAATACAACCGGTGTATCAGGACGGCACATTCGTTCCGCGGTTGATTATGCCGCTGTCTCTTTCTTACGATCACCGGCTGATCGACGGCGCCGACGCCGCACGCTTTCTGCGCTGGGTGTGCCAGGCTCTGGAAGAACCCTTTATCTGGTCTCTGGAATAAAAATGTGCGCTTAAATCGTAACAATAGAAATTATTTTTCAGGCTCTTTGCGCCTGAAGTTAAGATTGAAACCGGAGTAAATTAATGTCAGAAAAACAACATACACATTTAGCCGTTATCGGCGGCGGACCGGGGGGATATGCCGCCGCGTTCTTAGCTGCTGATCTGGGTTTGGAAGTTACGCTGATCGATCCGGCGGAAAATCCAGGAGGGGTTTGCCTCTATCGGGGATGTATTCCGTCCAAAGCGCTTTTGCATGTGGCCAAACTTCTAAATGAAGCAAAGGAAGCCGAGCGCTGGGGCGTTTCTTTCCCTCAGCCCAGGATTGATCTGGAGAAGCTGCGCACCTGGAAAGAGGAAGTGGTTCAAAAACTTACCGGCGGATTGGGCCAGCTTTCCAAACAGCGCAAAATTAAGCATATCCGCGCCCGGGCAAGTTTTCTAGATTCCGGCACTCTGGAACTGGTGGATGTGAACTCGCAGAAAAGTCGCCTGTCTTTTGACTACGTCGTATTAGCCACCGGCTCCCGTCCGGCCAAAATCCCCGGTTTAACCATCGACAGTCCGAACGTTATGACGTCCACCGACGCTCTGCGCCTGGAAGAAATTCCTGAATCGCTGCTGGTGGTAGGCGGCGGTTACATCGGTCTGGAAATGGGCACGGTCTATGCGGCCCTGGGTTCCGAAGTCACGGTGGTCGAAATGCTGCCCAATATTTTACTGGGAGCCGACCGCGACCTGGTGCGCGTATTGCAAAAAAATCTGGAACAAAAATTTTCGGCCATTCTTACCTCAACCCGCGTTACCGGGATGCAGGGATTGAAGGACGGTATTCTGGTCCGCTTTGACGGTCAGGAAGACAAAAAATTTAGCAAGGTCCTGATCTCCATCGGCCGCACGCCGAATACCGACGGCCTGGGTCTGGAAAACACCCAGGTAACGCTGGATGCCCGCGGATTTGTCCAGGTAGACGAGCAACTACGCACGGCCGATCCTTCTATCTATGCCATCGGAGATATCGCCGGAGAGCCCATGCTGGCACACAAGGCCTCCCACGAGGGACGGGTGGCAGTGGAGGTGATCGCCGGGCATAAAGCCGCTTTTGAACCGGCCGCTATTCCGGCTGTGGTGTTCACCGATCCCGAGATTGCCTGGGCCGGGTTAACCGAGAGCCAGGCCAAAGAGCAGGGACGGAAGGTGGAAATCCTGCGCTTCCCCTGGGCGGCTTCCGGCCGGGCGTTGACCATGGATCGTACCGACGGGCTAACCAAGTTAATCGTGACTCCGGAAACCCAGCGCGTCCTGGGTATGGGCATCGTGGGCGCCGGAGCCGGCGAGCTGATTTCCGAGGGCGCTCTGGCCATTGAAATGGCCGCAAACGTCACCGATATAAAACTGACAATCCACCCGCATCCCACGCTGTCCGAGACGGTCATGGAGAGCGCGGAGATGTTTTTCGGGCAGAGTACCCATGTTTACCGACCCAAAAGAGGGAAGTAACTGCTTTTTCAGTCGAAGATTCTTTTCATCCCTTTCAGGAAACACTCAGACCTAATGATTTTTCCTGCGGTCGTGTTTCCTTTTTTCCTTTTTTATTCTATATTGAAGGCTTTCGCGTAAGGTTAAGTAAGGCGCGCCGTCGGAGCGGCTCATATTTGAAGTGTAACCGGTCGCTCTTAATTGAAACCTGAACTAACCAGCTCTTCCTGAAAAACCTGGTAAACCCATGAAGACACTTTTTACACTCCCTGCAGAAACAAAAAAGATGGCCCTGGGCCTGATGTCCGGCACTTCCTGCGACGGACTGGACATCGCTTTGCTCTCCATTAAGGGGCAAAAACAAGACACAGCCTTTGAATTCATTGCCGGATACAGTTATTCGTATTCCAGGCAGCAGCGCAGCGCATTGCTGGAATTCATGCGACCGGAAAACAACAACGCTGCCGCCATTAGCCAGTTAAATTTTTACCTGGCGCACATCTGGTCGGATATGGTGCTCGATTTTTTAGGGAAAAATCATCTTGCTGCCGATCAGATCCACTTTATTGGCAGCCACGGCCAAACCCTGTGGCATCAGCCGGAGGAACAAATGCTGATTGACCTGCCGGTGATTTCCACCCTGCAAATCGGCGATCCCTCCGTGCTGGCGAAACGCACCGGCATCCCGGTGGTCGGCGATTTTCGGGTGGCGGATATGGCGCTGGGCGGACAGGGCGCCCCTTTAATCCCCTATTTCGACTGGGTTTACTTTTCAAGGTTTCGCAAGAACATCATGGCTGTCAATATCGGCGGGATCGCCAACTTCACCTTTATCCCCGATGACGGGGATATTCATAAGGTTACCGCCTTTGATTGCGGACCCGGGAATATGCTGATCGACCAAGTGACCCAAACCTTCTTCCACAAGCCTTATGATGAAAACGGACGACTCTCCGGGCAAGGAAAGCTTTCTGAAAAACTTCTTCAATATCTTAAGCAAAGCGATGCGTTTATTTCCGCACAGCCGCCAAAATCCACCGGCAGGGAACATTACAGTGCGACCTTCGTGAAGCAGATGATCGCGTTCATCGACAAGGAGGCCATTAATGTTTACGATGTGCTTCATACCCTTACATTTTACACCGCCTACGGAATCTGGGAGAATTACCGGAGCTTTATTCAGCCGGTGTGGGAAATAGAAGAAGTGGCAGTCAGCGGAGGAGGCAGCCGCAATCCGGTGTTAATGGAAAAACTGCAACAGCTTTTCGGTAAGATTCCCGTAAAAACTTCCGCTGACTTCGGGCTGGACGATGCGTTTAAAGAAGCGATCGGTTTTGCCGTATTAGCGAACGAGACATTGCTGGGAAACCCCTCAAATGTGCCTCAGGTTACCGGCGCCCGGTCGGCTACTGTTTTAGGTAAAATTTGCTTACCATAAAAAAAGCCTGAGAAGGGAATCCCTCTCAGGCTCATGTTTTTTCCAGGAACAAGACTTTATTGTTTAGATGTAGCCTGTATTATATTGATCACATCGATCGGCATCAGATCATATTTTTCAGACAAATCGCGTAAAACAATTTCCCCGTCAGCTTCTATTCCCTTTTCGCTTAAGCGGGTTAACGCCAGGTCCAGCGGAATCTTCAGGTCCAAACAAATCTCCCTGAGTTTCATTCGTCCGTACCCCCTGCCAGCAAGGCTGGTGGTACTTGTGGTAGTTAAGCCAGTATTCGTCATCTGCATTTTTTCAAAAACCTGCTGAGGGGTAAGGTTGTATTTTTCGCCGATTTCCTTTACTACGTCCTGAGGACGGACCTGAATGCCCTGTTTTTGTAGCCGGTTCACCAGTTGTTCCACCGGCTGCTCAACCGCTTTGGCCAGTTCTGTTAAGGTCATTTCTTCCGCATGCGGTACTGGCGGTTCGTTTTCTTCCGTTTCCCAGGTATCCTTTAAGTATTCCCCAAAATCCATAACCGAGCTAAACGGAGGGACATTCATTAGAGTAAAGGCAAAAATAGCCACCGTTAATGCCGTCGTAACAAAAAATTCCTTCCGCAGGCTAAATTTCTCTTTAAATTTATTTTTGAGATAAGATACAAACGGTCTCCAATTATAATAGAGATGGAAACCGCCTGCAATAATTGTTAAAAATGTAAATATCGTATGAATCGCCTGCCAATCGCTTTTTTCCAGTCCCAAAATATAAATATGCGTCCATTTGGCGATCCGGCCGGCCGGAGCCAGATAGAGAATAATCCCGGATACCACCATAATGATTCCCGCCCATGTCATATACAAACTGACAAATGCTCTCCAGCTAAAGCGATCCTTCCTGTATGCCGCCATTGATAAAAACCTCCTTACCTTCAATTCAAAAATTAGTCCAAAGTAACCTTACACCCTGATTATTTTCCGTGTGCGCCGTGTTTTTTTCGCTGCCCTTTACCACCTTTAATTCCCATAGCTCCGCCTTTTTCTTTGCCCATTCGTTCTTCTTTCATACCTGCCGGGCCTTCCCCTGAAAACAGCAAATCATTAATTCCGTCGCCGTCCAGATCGATGAAGCGCTGTTTTTTCCCCTGCTTTTTTGCTTTCTGCAATTTTTGCCAGTCCGGATCGAGACCATTGGGTATTCCGTCCCCATCATGATCCGGAGCGTTGTCATTGTACCCGTCGCCATCCTTGTCCACAAATTGAAATTGATGATGCTGTCCTTGGTGCTTCACTTTAAGAGAATCCTGCGCGTATAAAGCGTTCTGTGGTATAAAAATCCCCGACATTAAGATGAGCGCAGCAAAACCAATCTGTAACATATTGTACCGGTTTTTTTTCATTTTTTTGTTCCTTCTAAATTGAATTCTTCTTTTTGGTATTGATAATATCCAATTTTTGCATCCGAGACCGCAAATGACGTTCCGAAATCCCTAACAATTTAGCGGCCTGGCTCTGATTGCCGTTTTTGATTTCCAGGGCCTGTTCAATCATCGCGCGCTCAAACGCGGCAATTTTTTCAGGATAGGGATTCGTAAAACTATGCGGGTCCAGAATGGAATCCTCTTGAACCGTATTCAGACCGGGTGGCAGATCCGAAGTTGTGATGATATCTTCCCGGGTCATAACCACCGCTCGCTCGATAATATTTGCCAGTTCCCGCACGTTACCAGGATAATGGTACCGCATCAAATAGTCCTGTGCTTCTTTACTGATTCCGGTAATTTGTTTGCCATTCTCTTTGGCGAATTTCTCAATAAAATACCGGATCAATACCGGAATATCCGTTTTCCGTTCCCGGAGTGGTGGAATATGTATGGTGACCACATTAATACGGTAAAACAAGTCTTCTCTGAACAGTCCCTGTTGAATGAGCTGTTCCAGGTTCCGGTTGGTAGCGGCGATCACCCGAACATCCACTTTAATCGTTTCCGTGCCGCCCACCCGTTCAAATTCGCCGAACTGCAGAGCGCGCAGCAGTTTCACCTGGGTATGTAACGGGATGTCGCCGACTTCATCGATAAAAAGCGTTCCGCCGTCGGCCTGCTCAAATCGTCCCACATGCCGGGCAATGGCACCGGTAAAAGAGCCTTTTTCATGGCCGAATAATTCGCTTTCCAGCAAGCTCTCCGTCAGCGCCGCACAGTTCACCGTAATAAGGGGTTTGTCTTTGCGATCGCTACTGTAATGAATCGCACGGGCGATCAGCTCTTTTCCTGTTCCACTTTCTCCTCGGATCAAAACAGTGGCTTTGCTTTTAGCGACCCGTCCCGCCGTATTCATGACCTCTTCCATTTCTCCGCTTTGGGAGATAATTGTATCGAACTTATACTTTTCCTGTAACTGTTGCTTCAGGATTTTATTTTCTGAAACCAGATAGCGGTGCTCTTTAGCTTTTTGTACTAAAATTTCCAGTTCGTCCAAATCCACCGGCTTTGAAAGATAATCATATGCGCCTTCCTTCATCACCTTTACGGCGTCTTCCGTCTGGCTGAAAGCGGTAATTACGACCACCGGGATTTCCGGATTGATTTTTTTAATTTCCTGCACCACCTGTAGGCCAGTCATGTCCGGCATGCGAAAATCAGTAAAAACCAAGTCTATGCTTTGCTCTTTAATGATGTTTATCCCTTCCGTGCCGGAATTTGCAGTATATACCTGATAGTTCCTGCGCTTCAGGAAGGACTTTATTGATAAAATCTGAGCTGGTTCATCGTCAATTAACAAAATATGAAAATCATACATGGTCATATTTTTCTTCCCCTGGTTTACAGTACGGTCTTCGATTAAACAACTTACCGTTTAAAAATTCCATTGTATATTAAGACCGGTAACATTG
>CAZJNP010000131.1:0-7587 GCA_964547355.1 uncultured Calditrichaceae bacterium | reverse complement strand
CAACAGGGTGTTTCCCTTTTTCACTATACCTCCAAATTATTCGATATTAACTGGCGTTAAAGCCGTATTAAAAATAGTGGATTTATATCAATAAATGCAAATCAAAGGAGAGTGACTATCTGAAAAAGCAGATTAATTTTAGAAAAAAAATGGGTACCCATAAAAAGCTACCCTTTTTTGTAAATGAGGCATCCCTTCAGGCTACAAAATTTACCTCATGTAAATCGCTTTGCCGGTTTCTGAGTGCCGCGATCTGCTCCTTCATGGGTGAATGGATATTTAATTCCGTTAACCAGGTAGCTTCAGGATCAAAATCAGCTGTAAAAATCTGATTGTTCAGTTCCGGGTTCCTACACTGGATAAATTTGAGAACAAATTTTTTATCTTCGCCTTCTCCCATGATGCCGGAAATCAGCACTTTACCCGGCCAGGCAGACATGGAGGGGCCACGTACCGTTTTTGCCAGTCCGGACACCTGTGCATATGCTTCGGAAAAAATTTCATACGCACGGTAAAGCGGTACGGAAAAATAGTGATGGGCGCCGGTATCCCGTTCGATAAACATGTAATAAGGAATCATTCCCATACGTACCTGGGCTTTCCACATTTCACTCCAAATTTCCGAAGAATCGTTAATGCCATGGATTAAAGGAGCTTGCGTGCGAATTAAAACACCGCTGTTACGCAGCCTATTTACCGCCTTTTGAACCAGAGCGGTTTCTAATTCCCTGGGATGGCTGAAATGAGCCATAATGGCGATGTTCTTCCCTTTTTTGATCAATTCTTCAAATTTATCCAGCAAGGCCTCGCCCTGTGCACCCAGGAAACGTTGAGGATAAAATGAAAGCGATTTTGTACCGATGCGAATATTACGTACATGGTTCAATTCCGGAGCAAGTAATATATCCAGATATGAAAATAAATGCTGGTTGTTCATCCACATGGGGTCGCCACCGGTGAAAAGAATATCCGTCACCTCTTTTTTTGAGGCCAGATAGTCGTAAAGGTCTTTATGTTCTTTGGAGCGGAATTTATGTTCATTGATATTCACAAACTGAGCCCAGCGGAAACAATATGTGCAATAGGAATGACAGGTTTGTCCCTGAGCGGGAAAAAATAACACGGTTTCGCGGTATTTATGCTGAATGCCTCCGAAGGTGCGTTCGCCGATACGCGGGATGTTATCTTTTTGTCCGTCGGGATGGGGGTTTAATTCGCGACGGATGTTCTGGATGACGCGCTTCTCTTCGGCTAAACTACGAGCTTGTTTTAACAGCCGCCAATTACGCTCGCTGAGCATTTCGCGGCGCGGAAAAATTAAACGATATATGGGATCGGTATTACGATTCTGCCAGTCAATCAGCTCCTCTAATACATAGCGGCTTGCCTTAAAAGGGAATATCCTGCTTAAGTACTTTAAGTCCTGAAGTTCATCAGAGGAGAGTTTTTTGGCGAATTCCGATTCCAGGAATTTGGCAATTGAATAGAACATCTATCCTCCTCCATGTCAAATAGCTGATTTCGGTAGTAGTTAAATAAGATACGAACAAAATATTCCCAATGCAAATTGCTCTCAGTATCTAAACACGTGATGGTAGAATCGATGTTTTTTAAAGGCCGTTTAAAATGGGCTCGAAATTAAGATCGCTTAGGCCAGGATTCTGCCCCATCTCCCAAACTACGGATTTTAGCGCTTCATACTCAAAGGGCTGCGACCTCAAATATGGAAATATTCGTTTAGCAATAGAATTATCCTGTGGACAATCAGTTTCAACGATATGACCTTTTTCGATAGTCAGATGCAATTCCATTTCCCGTCTGCCCTGAAGAAATGTTTTAGAAATCACAGAATGCGGCGACTGTCCGAAATTCCACTCCCAAGTGCCGTATTTTTTCTGTGCTAATGCAAAGACTTGCTGCCATTCGGATTCTTTCAGGTGCATTTCGCGTATTTCCCCTTTAAACAGGTGTTTCAAAATAAGGCGTTTCAAATCTTCCAGGCGGTAGGGTGTATCCAAAAACTCCCGGATATTTCCCACCGTAGCGAGTGTGGATTTGGTGGCACGGGAGTTTATCACAATATTTCTCTCTGCTTGAAGCGTCCGGCGCAACAGAGACAGATCGCTGTCAAACAAAAGTGTACCATGACTAAGCAGCTTTCCCCGGCTTGTAAACTGGGCATTCCCGGATATTTTTTTCCCTGAGATAAGCAAATTATTTCTGGTATCCAGCTCCACCGCAAGGTTCAATTCTTTTAATGCTTCAATAATTGGTTGCAGAAAATAACGGTACTGGTTAAAGTTTTCTAAAGTATGACTTGTAATAAAGCTGAAATTGAGATTCCCTTCGTCGTGGTAAACCGTTCCGCCGCCAGAAATACGCCGAATAACCGGTATCCCCTGTGTGCGGCAAAATGCCACGTCCGCCTCTTCCCAGACATTCTGGTGTTTACCCACAATAAGCGCAGGGCGATTCACATAAAGCAGAACATATGCTCTGGAAGAAACATCCACATGACGTACGATGTATTCTTCCAGAGCAAGATTAACGGCAGGGTCATGGAAATCTTGATGAACAACGAGCACCAGTTGCCGCTGCTTTTCATGGATGGATGCTGGCTTATTCATCGACTCCATTCCCCGGGTTGAATTTAAAAAAGACGTGCTTATTTTTCGAACTCTTTCTCGATTTGAAACACCGGACGAATATCCACGGGCAAATCGATTAATTTCATCCGTAGATCGTGCATGGATGGCGATTCGACGGCATACTTTTCGATTAAGCGTTTTGCGCCGGCATAATCCCCGGTACCCTGGATAATCAATATTTCATGGGCCAGGTCTTTAACCGCATTGTAAATCTTTTTAAAATTTACCCGAACCGCTTTAATAGACGGATCGTATTCGTAACCGCCTTTTTCCAGCAAATAGTTGTATATGATGGCGTTCCCCGCTCCGTGCGCCTCGTTAATGCCAAAACGGATGGAACGAAAAATCCCGGCCAAAAACGTCACCCAGGTCTCTTTTTCGAAACTCTCGGGATACACGCCCTTTTTAATCATAAAAATGTTGTTATACATGCCCAGCACATCCGCCTTACACTCTTCGATCTTGGAATAGGTTTCTTTAAGTTCTTTTTTAACATCCGTCTTGCGCCCGTTTAAAATCAGACTACCCGGTCCCACGCCATGGGAGATTTCGTGCATCAGGGTGTGGTTGAAAAATCCGTCGAAGGTTACATAATCCAATTGATCGGGTACGATAATCTTTTTAGCAATGGGTTTGAGTAATTTTTCAAATTTTGCCTGGTGCATATTTTTCAACATGACCTTTTTGGAGCCTTTGGCTTCGCGCACCCGTTCATCATTAGGCAGATTAAAAGCCAGGGTTTGCACACCGGCTTTGGTGTCTCCGGCGGAAAAAATTTCCTGCACCACTACAATGGGCGATTCTGAGCCACGGTTGAAATTTTTCTGGCTCTCAGGATTAGGCAGATTCCGCTCAATGTCATCCAGATAGGAGGCGAAAATCTCTAGTTTTTTACTGGCCTCCGGATCTTTCAGCGTTAAAAAACTTTCAAACGAAGCCTTGTAGTTGAACATTTCATCTTCATATACCTCGTAAGGACCGATTACCACTTCAATGGTGTTGTCCTTCAAATCCATCCAGGCCATGTCGCTTTCGTAGTAGTCATTAGTTAAAAAAGCCTGCGCGCGGGTTAACAGATACCGCTTTAACGAGGGATTATCCGCATATTCGGCTGCTTCCTTCAGCAATTGGCTCATTTTCGACAGTTTATCCTTGTAATATTCGGAATACGGAATGGCTACCAATTGGCCTTCTTTACGGCGGATAACCGTGAATTCCGAAGTAAAGGTCTTTTCCTGTTCCGGATGGTTCTTGATCCAGTTTTCAAATTCTTCTCTGGTCATATCTTCGGGATAAAAGTTCGCACCCAGAGGTTTCTTTTCGTTTCCGTAAAAGGGTTTATTGTGTTCTAGTCGGTCAAACGGTCCGAACATGATTGTAAAATATTCCAAGGCCAGGCGATCCAGCGGATCGTCGGATTTCTGTAGTGCGGCGCGAATTTCCTTATTTTTGGCATAAACCTGATCCAAGTAAATTTCATCCACAATTTTGGACGCCTGATACAGTTTCTGGACCACCATTTTTTGTCGCTCGTTTAACAGGCTTTTATCATAGGTCAGCTCAGTCCTATCAAATTTCGCAATTTGCCGCTTCAGATAATTCATGCGGGCCTCCCGTTCCGGATCGTTATTTTGGGTACACATGATCAAAAACAGACTAAACAAAAATAAAAACGCATAGCGCATAAAGAAGCCTCCTCTACTACTTAAAAATTAATTTCAGATAAAACAAGGGATTTGCCAGCAGGTTTTTGGGTATCTCATCCGCCATCATTCCGCTGATCAACTCCCGAACCTGCTGGTTTTGGGCCGCTTTGCGAACAACCAGATTAAGCAAAAATTTATATGCGCCCAACTTTTGCAAACGGGTACTGAGACTAAGCTCGGCTCCCAATGTTTTCCACAATTTTTGGTCGTACTTGACCAAGAATGAAGCGCTAAAATCGTTTGCCCAAACCGCCTCTTTTATGGTTTGGGCGGCTATTTTCGCCGAATACATGGCGTTGCCGATGCCTTCACCGGTAAACGGATCGATTAAACCGGCGGCGTCTCCGGCCAACAGAAATCCGTTGCCGTAATTTTTTCGATGCACACTGCCAACGGGCAGATTCCACCCTCTCGGCGCTTCCAGGGGTTCCGCATCGGCAAACCGTTCTTTAAACATTTTGCTGTGAATGGCAAGCTTCAACACTTCCTTCAGGTTGATCTGATTTTTGCGTATGTAGGAGTGTTTCATTCCGATTCCCACATTGGCCAGTCCGTTTTCAAGCGGGAAAATCCAGAAATAACCCGGAATAATCTCATCGATAAAATGTAATTCGATCTGTTTGTCCAATCCGCTGACATTGCGATAATATTGCCGTAACGCCACGACCCAGTGCTCCGGATCGTAATGGTAGTAACCTAATTTACGCGCCACCACGGAGCGATATCCGTCGGCGCCCAGCACGATTTTTGCCCTAAAACGTTCCGCCTTACCGGATATTACGTTTTTACCGACCACGCCCCGAACGTAATCGTTTTCAACGATCAAATCGGTGACTTCAAAATTTTCGCGCACCTCTGTGGCCGTTTGTGCCGCCTGCTCAAAAAGGAACCGATCAAACACTTCACGCCGAATCACCAGTCCGGTTGGCAGCTTGCTGCCAACCGAGGGTTTAAAGGGGATATTGACCGATGTGGTATCCGGGCTGCTAAATGTAACCGAATAAATAGGGGCAGAAGGTAATTGACCGGCCGCTTCTAAAAGATCAAGATCCTTGAGAATCCCCATCGTTTTGCCTGAGAGCGCATCACCGCACACCTTATCGCGTGGAAAGCCAGCTTTGTCCAGCAGCATCACCCGTAATCCGAACCGTGCCGCATAAAGTGCTGCTGTGCTGCCTGCCGGTCCGGCGCCGATGATTATCAGATCAAATATGTTTTCAGATGGATTCATATCTGATGCTTACTTGAGTTAAAACGGTTATTCGATCGCTAACTTCCCCACCCCACTGTTATGGTATTTTTTTCATCCATATATTTGTAAAATAACCACGTTTCCTAATTTTTATAACACGTGATTGATAACCAGAAAGCCGCCAATCAATAAAGCCACAAAAGCAAGACTCAGCCAGCCCAGATATTTATCAATAAAAGCGTTAATTGGTTCGCCGAATTTCCACAGCAGCCAGGCCACCAGATAAAACCGCGCTGCCCGGCTGACGGCAGAAGCGATCACAAAAACAGGAAAATTGATATTAAATGCGCCCGCGGAAATAGTTATAATTTTATAGGGAATCGGGGTAAAACCGGCCGTAAACACCACCCAGAAATTCCAGGCCTCATAAAGCTTCTGTACTTCCAAGAACTGGCTGACGGAAAAACCGGGCACATTATTGAAAAAGAAATGCGCCAGTTGAGAGTAAACGCCCGCGCCGTCCCACCACAACCAGTATCCGATACCGTAACCCAGCATCCCGCCGATAACGGAGGCAACGGAAGCCATGAAGGCAAATCGAAAGGCGCGTTCCCTGGCACCCAGCACCATGGCGATCAGGAAGGCGTCCGGGGGAATCGGAAAGAATGAAGATTCGGCTAGGGCCCAGAAAAACAGTACCCACAACCCGTACGGCGTTTCGGCCCAGTGCAGCAGCCATTTGTACAATCGTTGGTACCAGCTTTGACTCGTATTTGCAACTACCACCCCTGCCTCCCTGCCAGAGGAACAAAACGCAATGTTTCAATTTCCATTTTAGTCATCTTATCGTCCTGTTTTACGTATAATGTCAATATCTGCTTTTCGCGATTCCCGACCGGAATCAGTAGCCGTCCCCCCTCTTTAATCTGATTAAAGAGATTATCCGGTATGATGGGCGCACCTGCGGTAACGATAATCGCATCAAACGGTGCATACGATTGCCATCCCAGGGTACCGTCTCCGATGCGCAATACAAAATGATAACGGAAGCGCCGTAGTCGGGCTTCGGCCTCCCTGCCCAGCGCTTCGATCCGCTCCACGGTGAACACCTGAGCGCCCAACTCGCAAAGCACCGCAGCCTGATACCCGGAGCCGGTGCCAATCTCAAGAATGCGCTGCCCCTTTTGCACCTGCAATGTTTGTGTCATCAGTGCTACGGTGTAGGGATGGGAAATGGTCTGGCCAAACCCGATGGGTAAGGCTTTTTCATCGTAGGCCTGATATTCCAGACCTTTTGCCACAAACTCGTGGCGTGGAATCTTGCCCATGGCCAATAGAACCGATTCGTCTTCGATTCCGGCCTGACGCAGCCGGGTTACCATTTGCTCACGTAGAGTGTCGTACCGCTTCATCTTTTTACCAACCTGTTCCAGATTAATTTAATAAAACGCAGGGTATCTCCCAAATGATTAATATGCGAGCCGTGGTTATTATAAATGGTAGGTACCGGTACAAACCGTATTGTAAAGCCCCTTTGTGCGGCCTTCAAAATAAATTCCGTTTCCAGCTGGAAACCATCCTCCGTGAGATGCAATTCCCGCAATACACGGCGGTGAATCATACGAAACCCGCACTGACTATCCAGAATGGCCTGTCCGGTGACTTTGCTCAAAATAAAGGAAGTGACGGTATTGGAAAATATTCTGATCAAAGGCATTTTACCCGGAATGCGCTTCCGGTAACCGATCAAGACCGGTTTTCCCGGATCGGCTTGTGTTAAGAAATCGGGAATGCTTGCCACGGGATGCTGTAAATCGGCGTCCATGCACAGTAAAAAATCGGAGTCCGAATGGGATAGAAAGTGCCGGTAGCCCTGGCGCAGGGCAAAACCTTTTCCTTTATTTTTTTTGTTTGTTATCAGATGAATGGCGCGCTCAGAGAGCACATCGCCGGTTCGATCGGTAGAGCCGTCGTTCACGATAAAAATATGCACAGGTGGTTCTTTTAAGTCCGTCAGTTGACCCAGTAAAAACGGCAATGT
>CAZJNP010000130.1:0-7590 GCA_964547355.1 uncultured Calditrichaceae bacterium | reverse complement strand
GCCTGCGCCCGTATTCACGGGCACAACTGGAAAATCGAAGTAACCGTGGTTTCCAATC
The DNA here is from genome assembly GCA_964547355.1 of uncultured Calditrichaceae bacterium. Taxonomy (GTDB): domain Bacteria; phylum Calditrichota; class Calditrichia; order Calditrichales; family Calditrichaceae; genus CAZJNP01. The sequence continues at coordinate 7,532 of CAZJNP010000130.1, read as the reverse complement.
AGCTGGATAATGTGGGGATGGTCATCGATTTCAAGGATCTTAAAGATCTGACCTGGGAAGTGGTCGGGAAATTCGACCACCAGGTGATCAACGATGTGCCTCCATTTGATCAAATGAATCCCACGGCAGAAAATCTGTCGCGCTTCATGTACCAGGAGATCGCCCGACGTCTGCCGAAGCATGTGCGGATGTTTTCGCTTAAGCTGTGGGAAACTGAAAAATATTTCATCGAATACAGCGAATAAATCAAATGCCGGAAGCGACCCTTAAAATAAATGAAATTTTTTTCAGTATTCAGGGAGAATCCACTTACGCCGGACTGCCCTGCGTGTTTGTGCGGCTGACCTACTGCAACCTGCGCTGCACTTACTGCGACACGAGTTACGCCTTTACGGAAGGAAGCGACCGTACACTGGACGAAATCGTGAAAGAAGTGGAAAAATATGGTTGCCCCCTAGTGGAAATTACAGGAGGCGAACCGCTCCTGCAAAAAAATGTTTACCCGCTGATGCGCACACTCTGTGACCGCGGGTATCAGGTGCTGCTGGAAACGGGCGGACACATGGACATTCGCTCCATAGATAAAAGAGTCGTTCGCATCATGGACGTCAAATGCCCGTCCAGCGGGGAATCGGATAAAAACGATTGGTCCAATCTGGAAGTGCTCACTACAAAAGACCAAGTGAAATTCGTAATCGGAAATCGTGAAGATTATGATTGGGCAAAACAAGTGGTGCAGCGCCATCATCTGGATGCGCGCTGTACGGTGCTCTTTTCACCGGTGTTTGGCGCTTTGGAGAACAGCGTCCTGGCCGAATGGATTTTAGCGGACCGCCTGGCAGTACGTTTTCAGTTACAGCTCCATAAATACATCTGGGCGCCGGATAGACGTGGCGTGTAAAAAATGGAAAAGCGGAGAATCATCAATTTTAGGAGAGAAAAAAAATGGCGGAATTGGAAGTCTTTGAAAATAAGTTCCCGGATCGGGATTATTATATCACTCATGTAAACGAGGAGTTTACTTCGGTTTGCCCCAAAACCGGACTGCCGGATTTCGGAACCATTACCATCCACTATATTCCGGACAAACTTTGCGTGGAATTAAAATCGCTGAAATACTATTTTCTTGAATTCCGCAACAAAGGAATCTTTTACGAGGCGGTGATTAACGAAATCCTGGATGACCTGGTCAATGCCTTAAAGCCGCGCTACATGGAAGTGATCGGCGAATTTACCACCCGCGGCGGAATGCATTCCGACGTGGTTGCCGTTTATGATCCCCAGAACAGAGGTGGCTTTCGATGAGAAAGACCAAAGCCGTGGTACTGGTTTCCGGCGGACTGGATAGCTGCGTGACAGCCGCTATCGCTGCAGAAACATACGAACTGGCCTTCTTGCATATGAATTACGGTCAGAGAACCGAACAGCGCGAATTCCGGGCATTCAACGAAATTGCCGACTTTTACGGAGTGCGGGAACGGTTAAGCGTGGACGTAACCTTTTTCAACAAAATCGGGGGTTCCAGCTTAACGGATAAAAATATTAGCGTGTCGCAAGCGGACCTGACCAGCAAGGAAATCCCGACCAGCTATGTGCCGTTCCGCAACGCAAACATCTTATCGATCGCCACCAGTTGGGCCGAGGTGATCGGCGCTGAGAAAATTTACATTGGAGCTGTGGAAGAAGATTCCTCCGGATATCCCGATTGCCGGCTCGATTTTTTCCGCGCCTTTAACCGCGCCATTGAACTGGGCACCAAACCGGATACCCATATCGAAGTGGTTACGCCGGTTATCGCCATGAAAAAGCGCGATATCGTTCGGAAAGGTCTGGAATTGAACGCGCCGCTGCATTTGACCTGGTCCTGCTATCAGAACGAAGACAAAGCCTGTGGGGTGTGCGATAGTTGCGCCCTGCGGTTACGCGGCTTCCAGCAGGCTGGCGTGGAAGACCCCATCCCTTATGTGGTGCGACCGGATTATCGGTAATCGTATAAAAAGGAGATTGTAACTCAAAAGAAAAACACAATAGAAATTCAATGAAAAATAAAAAACTATTAAGGGAAAGAAAGACCTAAAAAAACTTTGTGACCCTCCGCGTCTTCTCTTTGTACTCAGTGTTAAAAACGTCGAGGACATAATGGAGACACAGAGATCCCCAAGGAAACATTTGTATATATATCCATACGTTCTTTGTTTCTTTATTCTCTCTCGATTAACTTACCGTTTCCAGAACGATGGCGAAAATAAAATCAATACGGTAAAAAGCTCCAACCGGCCGGTCAGCATCAGGAAAGACAAAAACCATTTGCCAACGGCCGGAATAGCCGCGTAATTATCCGTGGGCCCTACATCACCCAACCCGGGGCCTATATTGCTGATGGTGGCGGCCACACTGCCCAGCGATGTCTCGAAATCCAGACCCAGCGCGCTCATAAACAACACACCGAAAATAAACAGCGCCATATAGAAAAGGAAAAAGCCATTGATGTTTGTAATGATATCTTTGGGAATAGCCTGATTCCCAATACGCACCGGCAGTACGGCCTGGGGATGAATCATGCGTTTGAGTTCGTTAAAACCGAATTTGAATAGAATAATAGTGCGGATCATTTTCATTCCCCCACCGGTGGACCCGGCGCAGCCTCCGATAAACATCAGTAAAAACAAGATCAGCTGGGAAGAAGTGGACCACTGTTCATAATCCGCAGTGCCATAACCGGTGGTGGTTAAAATCGACACCACCTGAAAGGAAGAATGCTGCACGGTTCTGGCCAGCTGATGGCCGTTACGCTGCCACACATCGGCGCCGATCAGGAACGTAGCCAGGAGAATCACAGCGATAAAAAACATGGCTTCCCGGTCTTTAAAATAAACCAGCGGCCGTCCCCGGAGCGCCCGGTAGTGCAAGGCAAAATTTGTCCCGGCTAAAATCATGAATGTAATGATAATGTAATCGATCCACGGATTTTGATAGTATCCGATGCTGGCATTTTTAGTGGAAAACCCACCCGTAGCCATGGTGCCAAAGGTGTGGCAAAACGCATCAAACCAGTTCATCCCGGCGGTTTTTAATAAAACGGCCTCTGCCATAGTTAGCAGCAAATACACGCCCCACAACAGCTCCGCTGTGTGCTTGATACGCGGTGTCAATTTGTCCGGTGTAGGACCGGGCACTTCGGCTTTGAACAACTGCATACCGCCTACGCCTAACAGCGGCAGAATGGCAAGCGAAAGCAGAATAATGCCCATGCCACCCAGCCAGTGCGTAAACGACCTCCAGAACAGCAATCCGTGCGGCAGGGCTTCGATATCTGTTAAAATGGAAGCTCCAGTGGTAGTAAATCCGGACATGGTTTCAAAAAAGGCGTCCGTGTAAGAAGGAATGTAACCGGAGAGCACAAACGGTATGGCCCCCACGGCCGAAAAAAGCAGCCATCCCAAAGTAACGATGATAAACCCATCCCGCACCCGCAATTCCGACTGGGTACGCGTCAAGAGGTAGCCGACAGTTCCCACCGTAAACGCAAAAGCGATGGTTACCAGAAAGGCGTTGAGATCCGGACCGCCGTATCCAAAAGCCACCAGTGCCGGCAGTCCCAGCGAAAAGGCTAAAAATATTAGTAAAGCCGATAAAATATTCAGAACGGCGCGATAGTCAATCATTATTGCTGCCCAAAATACATTGTAGATGTAATTTGATACGAAATGCTTCTCCCTCAGTTAAACTAAAGGTCTTCAAACCCTTGCCTCATAAAACAGCAGAGAGAGCATTAACAAGTTTTTCCTCTTCCCCTTCTGACACTGTGCGCAAATCCAGATGGAGCTTTTCATCTGCTACATAACCGATAACTGGCGGCTCGTTTTTGCGCAAGGCCGCGGCTAACCTGGTTGCGCTCGTTTTTTCCGATGTTATTTGCAAGGCATACGATGGCAATTCCAGTGTGGGGTAGGCGCCGCTGCCCACCTTGCCTGTGCTTTTAACAATACGAACCTGCGCTTGCAGCGTGACAGGCATTTTTTGTACGAATCGTTCACAACGCGCCTTAAGTTCTTCTGTCGGAACGAGCAAAGCACGATGCGCATCAATCGGAACCGGACTCTCGCTGGAGTACAAATACTGAATCAGTGTTTGCTGAATGGCCTTAATCATGAATTTATCCAGGCGCAGTGCGCGCAGCAGATGGTTTTTGGCGCATTTTTGCACCCAGTACTTTTTCCCGACGATAATGCCCGCTTGCGGCCCGCCCAATAATTTATCTCCGGAAAAGGAAATCAAGTCCACGCCGGTTTGCACAATCTCCGTGACCTCCGGCTCGCGGATGCCTCCCAGTCGGGACGTTTGCGCAAAAGAACCGCTACCCAAATCGTAAATGATCGGCAGCTGATGCTTCCGGGCTAAAGTGACAATCTCTTCTATTTTCGGCTTATGGGTAAATCCCTGCACTTCATAATTGCTGGTATGGCAAAGTAAGATGCCGCCCGTTCTGGGATTGATGGCCTCTTCATAGTCGCGCAGATGGGTTTTATTGGTGGTGCCGATTTCGCGCAATTTGACCCCGCTGATGCGCATTACCTCCGGCAGGCGGAACGAACCGCCGATTTCGATCATCTCCCCGCGCGACAGGATGATCTCTTTTTTATTGCCCACGGTGTTCAGCATCAGTAGCACAGCCGCTGCGTTGTTGTTCACGGCGAATCCGTCCTCCGCACCGGTAATCACGCGCAGCAGTTCGGACAGATGATCGTTACGCTGCCCCCGGCGCCCGGTGGTTAAATCCAGCTCCAGATTGGCGTAGCGGCTGACCTGCGCCATGGAACGGGCGATTTCTTCGTTTAGTGGCGCACGCCCCAGACCTGTATGAAGCACTACGCCCGTGGCATTGATCACCGTATGCAGTGTGCCGTTCACTAGACGATGTACTTCCCCTTTCAACCGTTTTACCATATCCTCAAAAACGGTTTCTCTGCTTCGTTTGGCCAGGTGAAATCGCTTCGGATTGCCGCGCATTTCTTCTAACAAACGCGTGGTTATCCGTTTGAGATAAACCGATTGCACACGGGGAAACTCTTTTTCTAAAACACTTAAAATCCGGTCAACGGAGGGTAGCTTTTGCAGTACGTTTTCGTTCTCGTTCATAAATCTAAATCCGGAAGGATTACTCCTCGGTCTGTTCCTGCTTTTTCAATATAATTTTAACCTTTTCGATTCTTTTCTTGCTGGCTTTTTCGATGATGAATTCATAGCCGTTGTAAGTGAGCCGTTCTTTTGATTTGGGCACCGAGCCGAACTGCCCGAGCAAAAAACCGGCCAGCGTATCCACACCCTCTTCCGTGGGTAGTTCCAGGCCTAATTCTTCATTGATCTCGTCGATCTGCATGCTGGCGTCCACCATAAAAGAGTTGGAATTGACCTTAACGAACATGGGTGCTTCTTTGTCGTACTCGTCCTGAATTTCGCCAACGATTTCCTCAATCACATCTTCCAAAGTTACCAGGCCGGAAGTACCGCCGTACTCATCCACCACAATGGCCATGTGAATGCGCTCACGTTGGAATTCACGCAACAGCTCGTTGATTTTCTTCTGTTCCGGAACGTAATAGGCGGCGTGCACCAGTTTGGTTAAATCAAAATTCTCCTGTTTGCGGCGACGAATGAAAGGCAGCAAATCTTTCAGATACAAAATGCCGAGTATATTATCCACGGTCTGATCATACACCGGAATGCGGCTGTGTAAATTCTCCTTTACCAGCGTCAGCACCTGATGGAGGGAGGCTTCCTTTTCGATGCACACCATATCGGTTCTGGGCACCATAATTTCACGGGCAATGGTTTCGCTCATTTCAAAAATGGAATGAATCATCTCCTTTTCATCCTTCATCAGCGCGCCCCTTTCCTCGCCCACATCCACCAGGGTGCGCAGTTCGGCTTCGGTCAGACTGAATTTGTCTTTGGCAATGCCCATGGGTTTAGAAAGCAGATGGGCCATACCGTCAAAAATGGCGCTCAGCGGCTGGAACAGATAATAGAAAAACATCAAGGGATAGACAAAAACAACCGTCATCCTGCGGGCATTCTTTATGGCTGTTACTTTAGGGATGATTTCACTGAAGAACAGGATCACGCCGGTAACCACCAGCACATTCAAAAGGAGTATGAGCAGTTCGTTTAAACCGTAAGCCCGGCTCCAGCGGGTGGTTAGGATGGCGGCAATGGAAGCGATAGAAACGTTCGCAATCGTATTACCGATGATAATAGCGATCAGCAGGCGGCGCGGCTGCTTCATCAATACCGCTACCTGTCGTTCGGCAGATTTTTTACTGTTCGAAAACTTTTCCAGGATGGATTTAGGCAACGAAAAAAACGCGGTTTCCGAGGCTGAAAAAAATGCCGATAAGATAAATAAAACTAAAAAGACCAAGATATAAATAAACGATGTAGGGTCCAAGATTAAATCATTACTCCTGTGTTGGTTCCACTTATTGGCTGTCACAGACTGTTATCTGTCAAAAATATAAGATAATTCGCCCCTCATGTCACGTTTTTTTAATAAAATCTCTTAGAATCAAATCCACCCGTACCGCGCCTTCGCTTTAAGCACTGCGGGAATATTTTTCAACCAGCCGGTCTTCCATTTGTTTCATTTCACTGCGTAATTTTTCTGTGGTGTCGTCATAGCCTTTCAAATGCAGCAGGCCGTGGATAATCAGCCTTACGACCTCTTCCTCCGGTGTGACCCCGAATTCGTCTGCCTGTGCCAATGCCCGGTCTGTGCTGATGTAAATCTCCCCTTCAATATTCTCTTCACCCAGATCAAACGTCATCACGTCCGTAAATGTGTCATCATCCAAATATTGGCGATGCATGGCGCGTAACGTCGAATCATCCACAAACACAACATTTACCGAATCAGCTTTTAGGTTCAGCTCATCCGCCACTTTACGGCACAGGTCTTTGATTTCTTTTTGAGTCAGATTTATTTTCGGACTTAACCGATGGATGCCCACTTTCATCTTTAACGCCTTTTTCGCTTTTACCTTTCGACTTAGCTGGGGGCTTCTTTTTTTCCTGATCGGGATATTCGATACGATGCTGAAAGATGCCGTAGAGCACCGGCATGAACGCATCCACAATATTTTTTAAATCCCGCAACGTCAAATCGCTTTCGTCCAATTCGCCTTCCCGGAATCGTTCGTCCACCAATTTTTCCACAAACGCCCGTAATTTAGTGGGCGTGGGATTCTGCACCGTACGGGTGGCCGCTTCCACCGCATCGGCCAGCATTACGATGGCGGTTTCCTTGGACTGAGGTTTTGGGCCCGGATAGCGGAAATCCGCGTCGTTCACCTCTTTTTCCCCGGCATTTTTCAGCGCCTTATCATAAAAATATTTCATGATATTGGTGCCATGGTGCTCAGGAATAAAATCGCGGATGCGTCTGGGAATGCCGTATTTTTTGGCCAGTTCAATTCCGTTTTTAACATGCGAGGCTAAGATCAGCGCGCTCATATTGGGCGAAAGCTGGTTGTGGC
>CAZJNP010000129.1:0-7611 GCA_964547355.1 uncultured Calditrichaceae bacterium | reverse complement strand
GGGGAACACATAGACCGGCGCGATAAACGACACCCGTTCTCTGACCATTGTGACGAATTGATCGCTATACGCCAGACCTCCTGTTAAAGAGATGGCGTCTACTTCGCCTTTAAGTGCCGCGGCTAATCCGCCGATCTCTTTGGCCACCTGATATGCCATGGCTTCATAAACCAATTGGGCGCGGGCGTCCCCTTCCTCAATTTTCTTTTCCACCACGCGCATATCGTGTACGCCCAGATAAGCCACCACACCGCCCAGTCCTTTAATCAGCTTTTTCATTTCGGGGTAAGTATACTCACCGGAAAAAGCCGCTTTTATCAGGTCACCCACCGGCACACCGCCGCTTCTTTCAGGGCTGAAAGGCCCGTCCCCATCCAGTCCGTTATTTACATCTACCACTCTGCCCTTTTGGTGCGCGCCTACCGTAATGCCGCCGCCCAGATGCGCCACAATCAGATTAACCTCTCGGTAGGACCTCCCTAATTTTTTCGCCGTGTCGCGCGCCACAGCCTCTTGATTTAAGGCATGAAAAATACTACGCCTTTGAATGAGCGGCATACCCGATATTTTCGCGATCGGCTCCATTTCATCTACCACCACCGGGTCCACAATAAACGACTGGCAGCCAATGGCCTTGCTGATGGCATAAGCGATCAATCCGCCGCAGTTGGATGGATGATCTCCCAGAACACCCCTTTTAAGATCTGCCACCATCTGTTCGTTCACAGCGTAAGTGCCCCCTTCAATAGGTCGTAATAATCCGCCACGCCCCACCACGGCATCAATTTTGTCGATGGGAATATTCTGTTCCCGCAAAACCCGGACGATGATTTCCATGCGGTACAAGTCCTGATCCGATGCCCGGTTAAAACGCGATAGCTCTTCGATTTTATGTGCCACTGTTTCCGTAAAGATTTCTTCCTCGCCTTTAAACACAGAGATTTTTGTGCTGGTAGAACCGGGATTTACAATTAACAATAAAAACTCGTTGTCTATCATACCACGCTCCAATTTTGACTAATCGCTAAAGCAGAAAGAATGGACAAATACTTGGCGTCTTCGGAATCCGCACGCGAGGTGAGTACCACAGGCACAGACGCTCCTATGATCACACCTGCCACACGCGCCCGGCCAAGAATGGTCAACAGCTTGTAAAAGACGTTTCCCGTTTCGATGTTGGGTACAATACAGATGTCGGCGTCTCCGCCCACAGAGGTTTTAAGTCCTTTTACGCGGTTGGCATGTTCGGAAAGCGCGTTATCCAGCGCCAGCGGGCCATCGATTTCGGCATGCTTGATCTGCCCGCGCTCTGCCATTTTCGCGATTAAAGCGGCATGAGCTGTGGAAGGCATGGCTTCGGGATTCACCTTTTCCACCGCTGAAATCATTGCCACTTTCGGCCGTTCATAACCCAGCGCGCGTACGGCTTCCACGGCGTTTTTCGTGATGGAAATCTTTTCGTTTAAATCCGGCGCAATGTTCATGGCCGCATCGGACATGAATAGCAACTTGTGGTATTCGGGACTCTCAAATATCGCCAGATGCGATAACAAAGAACTGCCCCTCAATCCCTTATCTTTATTTAAAATACCCTTTAAAAAAACGGCCGTGGAACACAATCCTTTCATGATGACCTGGGCGCGTCCTTCACGGGTGACCCGTACCGCCTCTGCCACACATTCTTTTTCTTCCCTGATATCAATGATTTCAAAATGATTCAGGTCCAGATGCCGCTTTTCTGCGATCCGTTCCAATTTCGAGCGATCACCCACCAGCGTGGCATCGGCCAGACCCGCGGAGTACGCTTTATCAAGTGCCAAAAGAATATCTTCGTCCTGGGCCATGGCTACGGCAATGCGTTTCTTATCCTGCTTACCCAGATATTGAATCAATTCCTCAAAACGTTTAAACATGATTTTTCTCCGCTAAATTTCCTGTTTCAAATTTAATTCGTTCAATCGCCATCATAATGCCGCGCGCGGGGATAAGAAAGGATATATTTCAGATTCGGCCGCGAATGATCCAAACTTTAAGTGTTAAAAAAAGACAAAAAAATCCCCCGGAAAAATATTCCCAGGGGATTTATCATCGTCGTTATTCCGAATCGGCGGCGGCAATGGCACTCATACGAACAATGGTGTCCACATCGCAATGACGTTGCAGCACATGCACGGCTTTTTCCAAACCGACCAAAATCGGTCCAATGGCCTCGGCACTGCCTAAGCGCGCCATTAATTTATATGCAATATTACCGGCTTCCAAAGACGGAAAAATGAGAACATTCGCCCGCCCTTTCAATTCACTGAAGTTGTAAATTCTTTTGCGCAGATCAACATCAAAAGCCACGTCTACCTGCATTTCGCCGTCGATATTGAGTTCGGGGCGTAATTCCTTGACCATTTTCACAGCCTTCGCCACTTTTTCGGAGAAGGGATGACGGGAGCTTCCAAAATTACTAAACGACAGCATGGCGATGCGCGGTTCTACGTCAAATGTGTTTTTGACTTCATCAGCCACCAGAACCGCTGTGTGCGCCAGAATTTCGGCAGAAGGATCGATATTCACCGTAGTGTCGGCAAAAAAGATGGTTTCGTTCTTAAACACCATGGCGTACAAACCGGCCACAATCTGACGTTCATCATCTTTTTTAAGAAGCTGTAATGCCGGCCGGATCACTTCAGGATAATAATGGTTCACTCCGGAAAGCATAGCGTCCGCATAACCGTTTCGCACCATCATAACGCCCATGTAATTGCAATCCTTGGTCAGGGTACGACGGCAGGCGTTCAGGGTCATCCCTTTTCGCTGACGGAGCTGAAACATTTCTTCCGCATACTTTTCCAGATGTTCAAAACCATTCATGTCGATGATTTCGGCGTTGCTGATATCCAGATTATTCTCGGCTGCCAACGCTTTTATTTTCTCAGGATTTCCCAGCAGAATCGGTTGAACGATATCTTCGTCAAGCAGAATTTGCGTGGCTCTTAAAATGGCAATTTCTTCGCCTTCCGGCAAAACCAGTCGTTTTTTCTTAGTGCGCACTTTATTGATGATACCACGCATCACTTCATAGGATTTGCCTAACCGGCTTTCCAACTGATTGCGGTATTCATCCCAATCTTCAATCACTTTGCGGGCCACACCGGTTTCCACTGCCGCTTTTGCCACGGCTAACGCTTCCCATGTTAACACACGCGGATCAAATGGTTTGGGAATAATATATTCCCGGCCGAAACTAAACGGTTCCCCGCCATATGCCTTGATGACCGTATCCGGCACATCCTGGCGTGCCAGTTCCGCTAAAGCATTTACGGCTGCGATTTTCATTTCCTGATTAATCGCCCGGGCATGTACGTCCAACGCGCCGCGGAAGATAAATGGGAATCCCAGCACATTGTTCACCTGATTGGGGAAATCCGACCGCCCGGTGGCCATGATGATGTCATCGCGTGCTTCTATGGCATCCGGATAAGTGATTTCGGGATCGGGATTGGCCATGGCGAAAATGATCGGTTTATCGGCCATGCTGCGCACCATCTCTTTAGTCACTAATCCACTAACCGAAACACCCGCAAACACATCCGCGCCTTTCATCACTTCGGCCAAAGTGGCCGGACCGTCTCCGTTGGCCAGCCGCTCTTTGTATGGATTCATCCGTTCCTTACGTCCTTTGTAAACCAGCCCTTTGGAATCCACCAAATACACATTCTCTTTTTTCACGCCCAGACTGATGTACAAATTGGCGCAGGCAATACCGGCCGCTCCGGCGCCGCTCATGACCACCTTCACTTCATCAATTTTCTTTCCCTGAAGTTCCAAAGCGTTTAGCAGAGCGGCTCCTGAAATAATGGCGGTCCCGTGCTGGTCGTCGTGAAACACCGGGATATCCATCAGCTCGATCAATTTTTCTTCGATGTAGAAACATTCCGGCGCTTTGATGTCTTCCAGGTTGATCCCCCCGAAGGTGGGCTCCAACAGCTTTACGGTATTTACAATCTCATCGGGATCGTGTGTAGCCAGCTCGATGTCGAACACGTCGATGTCAGCAAAGCGTTTGAACAGCACCCCTTTACCTTCCATCACCGGTTTGCCGGCTTCCGGGCCAATGTCGCCCAATCCCAACACCGCGGTACCGTTAGAAACCACAGCCACCAGATTACCTTTTGCAGTGTATTCGTAAACCTTTCCCTTGTCTTTGTGTATTTCCCGGCAGGGCTCGGCCACTCCGGGCGTGTAAGCTAAAGACAAATCTCTCTGTGTGATACACGGTTTAGTGTTAATTACCTCAATCTTTCCTTTGCGCCCTTCCGAATGATACTTCAGGGCATCCTCTTTGCGAATCATTTCAACCTCCAGACGATCACTAAATGTTTTTGAGATTTAATTCATCCATCTTGCGATAAAGCGAAGACAGACTGATATCCAAAAGCTTTGCAGCTTCTTCTTTATTATTATTCGTCCGTCGTAAGATATTCAAAATATGCTCACGCTCAAAAGCAGCGACCGCATCCTTTAAACGATCCGGTATGGGGCCTTCATATTCCTGGTCGATCATATTAGCTGGCAGATCGTTTTTTGTGATATAGTCGGATTCCGTTAAAATCAGCGCCCGCTCGATCACATTTTCCAGCTCGCGGATGCCGCCTTTCCACGGATAGTTCATCAGGATGCGCATGGTCTCGTTATCGGCGTTAATGACCTTCTGTCCCAGTTCCTTGTTGTATTTTTTAATGAAATGCTCCACCAGCAGCGGAATGTCTTCCCGGCGTTCCCGCAGCGAAGGCAGCTTGATTTCCACCACGTTTAACCGGTAGTACAAATCGTCACGAAAGGTGCCGGATTCCACCGCTTCCATTAAATTGCGGTTTGTCGCGGCGATGATGCGTACGTCGATTTTAATCGGAGCCGTGCCGCCGACGGGGATGATCTCCCCCTGCTCGATGGCCCGCAGCAATTTTACCTGCAAGTGCAACGGTATATCCCCCACTTCGTCCAGGAATAGCGTTCCTCCGTTGGCGATTTTAAAATGGCCTTCTTTGTCGCGTACCGCTCCGGTAAATGATCCTTTAATATGCCCGAAAAATTCGCTTTCCATGAGCGTATCCACAATGGCGCCGCAATTGATGGCCACAAACGGCTTGTTTTTACGGTCGCTGTTATAATGGATGGCCCGGGCCACTAATTCCTTGCCTGTGCCACTGGGTCCTGTGATGAGCACGGTGCCTTTGGTTTTGGCTACTTTTCGGATTAACTTGAACACATACTGCATCTGCGGACTTTGTCCCACAATATTGCTAAAATCGTACTTGGTTTCGATCTCCTGACGCAGCACTTTGTTTTCCAGCACCAGGTACTTATGGGCCAGCAGCCGTTTCAGTTTGAATAACACATCGTTAAAATCAAATGGTTTTAGGATATAATCGTAAGCGCCCAGGCGCAGCGCTTCGATAGCGGATTCCATACTGCCGTGCGCCGTGATAATCATAAACGAGCTTTGCGGACAGATTTTTAAGCAGCGCTTGAGCAGAGTTAGTCCGTCCATTTCCGGCATTTTCAGATCGGTGATGATGACGTCAAAATCTTCCTCTTCCGCTAATTTTAACGCTTCTTTGCCGTTGGATGCGGTACTGCAGCGATATCCTTCTTCCTCAAGCACCATCTTTAGCGATTCCCGGATGGTTTGCTCGTCGTCCACAACCAGTATTTTAGCGCCCATTTCCATCCTCCGTTTGTTTTACGGGAATCTCTATGATAAATACACTGCCTTTGTTTACTTCGCTTTGCACTCTGATTTCTCCGTTGAAATTTTTAATGATTCCGTAACTGACAGAAAGTCCCAATCCCGTACCTTTGCCCACCTGTTTGGTTGTAAAAAAGGGTTCGAAAATTTTATTCAAATGTTCTTTGGGAATGCCGATGCCGTTATCTTCAAAATGAATAAACACCCGACCATCCTGATGAAAGGACCGGATACGAATCATCCCCTGCCCTTCGGGAATGGCATCCACCGCATTAATAAGGATATTGATAAACACCTGTAATAATTGATCGGCCACCAGGTAAATGGAAGGCAGATCGGGATTCAGGTCCATTTCCAGTTTGATTTGCTTGGCTCGGCGGTCATATTTCACAATATTAATGGCATTGCGGATAATCTCATTCACATCGACCATGGCAGTTTCATAACTGGAAGGCCGGGCGAAGTCCACCAGTTCGCGAACGATTTTGGAAATCCGTTCAATATTTTTTAGAATGGTGTTGATATACTCCCCGATCTGGGGATTATCCACTTTGCGCTTAATAATCTGTGCCATGGAAGAAATGCTGGTAAGCGGATTGCCGATTTCATGGGCCACACCCGCGGCCATCAGTCCCAGACTGGCCATCTTTTCCTGATGCGAAATCTGGAACTGGGCCTCTTTTAATTCCCTGGTTCTCTGTTCTATTTTGCTTTCCAGACTGGTATAAGATTCCAGCAACTTTTGCCGCATCACTTCGAACTCGTCGGCTAAAATTTTGATCTCATCCCGGGCTTTTACGTTCACGGGTTGCTGGAGTTCGCCTTTGCTGATTTTATTCGCTGCTTTGATCAGATCGTGAATCGGCCCGGTGATTCTGCGGGAGAGTAAAATCGCCACAAATAAAAGCAGGACGCCGATAATAAAGTCGGCTAAAAATATCTGTTCCAGAAAATGAAGGAGGCCCTTAAATACCAGGAACTTCGATTTGCGGGTCACAAGATACCAGTTACTGGTCACAGACATAGTGGTTTCAATAAAGGGTGGATTTTGCACAAACAGTTCCAGCAGCGCGGAACTAACTCCTTGTTCCCGGGGCCATTGTCCCGGCCAGGAAAATTCCACCGTCTCGCCGTTGGTGCGGTGCACCAGACGGAATTCCACCTGGCTGTTGAGGCTTTTTAAGCGGTTTTTTACTTTTTCGTACGGGAGCTGAACCCAGGCCCAATAGCCTTCCGGCAATTTAACAAACAGATAAAAATTTCCAGCGGAAGCGTCAAAACAAAGCTGGCAGGTATCTTCCAGTTTTTCCATCTGGGCGGTAACTTCTGCGGCAACATTTAAGGTGCCGATGAGTTTATTCTTATAGAACAGCGCCAAAGAACTGGACGGCGACCATTTGGATAGGTGGGTTAAAAATTTTTCGCTTTGCCGGGGATTTTCTATTTCCGAGAAATAAAAAACCTGGCGCAGATTTTCTTCCACCGAATCGAAATAATCGTTCAGCCGTGAAACGGCCAAGCCGGAAACTTCATTCAGATTTTTCTCATGTACCGTTTGAATGATATTCTTATTCAAGAAATATCCAATGATGCTGAAGATCAAAAGATGCACATAAGAAAAAAGAAGAAAATAAACAACAAATTGTATATTTAATTTATAAAAAAATCGTCTAACCGGTAATTTATTCATTCGTCATTTTACTTGTAACAGATTGTTCAAACCAATGACAAAGCTATCATTTTTTAAATATATTTGCAACAAAATAAAAAAACATTTTCTTGTGTAAATACCCATTTGAAGATGATCTTCAAAAGACAAACTAACGTTTCAAACGCTACCCTAAACCCGTCTTTTAGCGCGTGATGTTTTA
>CAZJNP010000128.1:0-7612 GCA_964547355.1 uncultured Calditrichaceae bacterium | reverse complement strand
GTTTGACCTAAAACAATTCGGCCATATTTACACGCGCATTTCGAATCCCACCACAGAGGTATTTGAAAAGCGCATAGCCGCGCTTGAAGGGGGAATTGCCGCACTGGCCACAGCTTCCGGCCATGCCGCTCAGCTTGTCGCAATTACCACTCTGGCCAAATACGGCGATAATATTGTTTCTTCCCGCTTTTTGTATGGCGGCACTTATAATCAATTTAAAATCACTCTCGCTCGTATGGGAATTGAGGTTCGTTTTACACAGGATGATCGGGCGGCAAGCTTTGAACAACTCATCGACGAAAAAACAAAAGCGCTTTACATTGAAAGTATAAGCAATCCAAAATTAAATATCGCGGATTTTTCTTCTCTGGCTCGTTTGGCAGAGCATTACGCGATCCCGTTGATCGTGGACAACACCTTTGGCGCCGGAGGATTTGTGGTGCAACCGCTTTCCCTTGGCGCGCATATCGTTACGACATCGGCAACCAAATGGATCGGCGGACACGGCACTTCCATCGGCGGAGTTATCATCGATGGCGGAAAGTTCAACTGGGACAGCGGCCGATTTCCCGAATTCACCCAACCGAATCCCGGATATCACGGACTAAATTTTTGGGAAGCCTTTGGCGGCGACAGCCCGCACGGAAACATCGCCTTTATTATGCGCGCCCGGGTGGAGGGTTTGCGTGATTTGGGTCCTGCGTTAAGCCCGTTTAATGCCTTTCTGTTTTTAATGGGTCTGGAAACACTCTCTCTGCGTATGGAGCGCCATTGCCAAAATGCCGCGCGATTAGCGCGATGGCTGGAAAATCATCCCAGGGTGGCCTGGGTATGGTATCCCGGACTGCCGGCACATCCTTCTCATTCTCTGGCAAAAAAATATCTACGTGCCGGCTGTTTTGGTGCGATGCTGGCATTTGGCGTAAAAGGCGGCCTGACTGCCGGAAAAAAATTTATTAACAACGTGCGGCTTGCCAGCTTATTGGCCAATGTGGGAGACGCCAAAACCCTTGTGATTCATCCGGCCTCAACCACGCACCGACAGCTCAGCAGCGAAGAGCGGCTCTCCGCCGGCATTCCGGACGATCTCATTCGTGTTTCTGCGGGCATTGAGCATATTGATGATATCATTGCCGATTTTGAACAGGCTCTGGACAAAATTTAAGAGGGATATCAATGATGCCAGTACAAATCATTTATTCCGGCGAAGAACAAGGGCTAATGCGGCAAATTGGTTTCTTCCGTACAGCTTCTTCCTTCCCTTTAGAATGCGAAGAAACATTGGAACACATAGAGTTAGCTTTCGAAACCTACGGGCAACTCAATTCCGCCGGGGACAACGCGATTTTGTTATGCCACACTTTAACCGGAAGCGCTTATGCTGCGGGCGCAAGTGCGCCGATGGAAACATTTAACAAGCACGTGCCTTTTCTGCGCAATAAAAATTTTTTATGGCGCCCCTGGTGGAATGAACTCATTGGCAAAGGGAAGACACTAGATACGGACCGATATTTCATTATTAGCTCAAACATTTTAGGCAGCTGTTACGGAAGTTCCGGCCCGGCAAGTATAAGTCCGAAAACAAATCAGCCCTACGGCGTCACTTTTCCTCCTGTTACCGTGCGCGATATGGTTCGCGCTCAATTCGAATTAGTGAAAGCGCTGGGCGTTCAGCGGCTGGCAACGGTAATCGGCGGTTCTCTGGGCGGAATGCAGGTGCTGGAATGGGCGGTGATGTATCCGGAGTTGGTAGCTTCTATTGTTCCCATTGCCACCTTAGCCCAACATAGCGCCTGGGCCATCGGTTTAAACCAAATCGCCCGCGTGGCTATAATGAGCGATCCTCAATGGGGAAACGGCAATTATCGCCGGCAGCCGGTAAATGGATTAGCCATCGCTCGTAAGGTCGCCATGCTATCCTATCGAACCGATACCAGCTTTAACCAGCGTTTTGGTTATGAGCGTATCTACCGACATGAAACCATTTTTAGCAAAAAAAATCTGTTCCAGGTGGAGAATTACCTTAACTACCAAGGACAAAAATTGGTCGACCGCTTTGACGCCAACAGTTACATCTATTTGACTTATGCTATGGATTACCATGATCTGAGTCGCGGACGTGCTGCTCTGAAGGATGTTCTCGGTTCGATTAAAGCCAGAACGCTCTGCGTGGGAATCGATTCCGATTTGTTATATCCGGATTCGGAGCAAAGGGAAATAGCGGCGGCCATCCCAAACGCCGAGTATCGACAAATAAAATCCAACGCCGGACACGACGCCTTTTTAATCGAATATGACCAATTGGATCAAATAATTCGCCCATTTTTACAAGGAGTGTTATGATTATCATGAAATTCGGGGGCACCTCGGTCAAAGATGCCCCGGCCATCGAAAATGTTTGTTCTATCATAGAGAACGCGCTTCCCCGCAATCCGGTGGTTGTGGTCTCCGCGCTGGCGGGTGTTACCGATCTGCTTGAAGAATCTGCGCTTAAAGCGGCCAATCAAGAAACCCAGAGAACGCGCAAACTTATTTCCGCCATTGAAAAACAACATTTGCAAGTGATTCGCGATCTTTTTAAGCCAAACAGCACTTATTACGATCAGGCCGTCTCCATCTTAAATGACGAATTGGAAAAGCTGACCGCATTGTTAAACGCCACCACAGCTATTCGCCGTCAAAGCGGCGATTTAAACCATGTGATTTTATCCGCCGGAGAGATTTTGTCTTCCCATATTTTAACATACGCTTTGCAGCAACGCGGTCTTGCGGCACAAAACATCGACGCCCGTAAAATAATGATTCTTCATCACAAAGAAGATCAAATCACCCCGCATCTGCAAGTGATTAAGCAAAATGCGGCGTCTCTACTTTCGCCGCTGCTTATGGCTAAAAAACTTCCGGTTACCCAGGGCTTTATAGGAACCACAACGGAAGGATTTTACATTACCCTGGGACGCAACGGTTCGGATTACAGCGCTTCGTTGTTGGGCGCAGCCCTTGGTGCCGAAGAGATTCAAATATGGACGGACGTGGACGGCATTTTAAGCGCGGATCCTTCCATCATTCCCTACGCCCGGCCTTTGCAAAGCATGTCCTTTGACGAAGCAAGCGAATTGGCCTATTTTGGCGCCCGGGTTTTATACCCCGCCGCTATTCAGCCGGCAGTAAGTCAGGGAATCCCGGTGCGCGTGTTAAACTCCAACAGCCCGGATTCTCCCGGAACCCTTATCGTCTCTTCTAAAAAACAGACAGACTCCGTCCAGGCAGTACAATCCATTGCTTACAAGGAAAACATCACGTTGATTACCGTACGCTCACCTCAGCTTCTTCTTTCTCCCAAATTGCCCGGACAGTTATTAACCCATTTGAGCCAAAACGGAATAGGCGTTTACGCTGTTTCCAAATCAGCCACAAAACTGGCTCTGACCGTAGAAAGTTCTGCAAACTTAACGGCCGTCCTTAACGCCTTCCCGCATGCAGAACAAATCGAAACGGCGTCGCAAAAAGCAATTGTCAGTCTGGTTGGCGATGCCATGAAAAGACATCCGAACATCTCCTGGCAGGTAATAAAACGATTGCGCGAAGCAGAAATCAAATTACACTTAATTTCCCAGTTCGATGCTCAGATCAGTTTTACGTTCATCATTGACGAACAAGATATCGAAAAAGCTGTAACCCTTTTACATCAATACCTTATTGAACCTTATTGGTAGTTCAAAAAATATATTTGCAATTTTTCATACCTGATGGTATTTTTATGCAACAAAAAACAAGGATACAAAAGCTATGCGTTTAATGAAACGTTTTCACCATCACCATATGCATGTTTATAATATACCTCGATCTATTCGGAAGGTGGTGACGTTTTATTATTAATTCGTTAATAAACTTTAAAACAACTTTAAAACCCGGTTCCGAATAGGTACCGGGTTTTTTTTTACCCAAAACAAACAAAAGGAAGCCCATGCTAACATTAGCCGTACAAAAATCGGGAAGATTAAGCGAAAAAACATTAAACCTTGTAAAGGAATGCGGAATTTCCATTCCGAACGGTTTGGAGCACAAATTAAAAGCAAAGGCTAACAATTTCCCTTTGCAAATTCTCTTTTTAAGAGATGACGACATCCCCGAATGTCTGGCAGACGGCGCAGCGGACGCAGGAATAGTAGGAGAAAACGAATACAAAGAAAGCGGACATCCTTTGCGTCTTATCAAACGATTGGGTTTTGCCAAATGCCGTCTTTCACTGGCCGTGCCCCAAAACGCACCGTACCAAAAACCGGAGGATTTAAGCGGATTAAGTATCGCCACATCCTATCCGCAAATCCTTCAAACTTTTTTAGAAGAACGGAGCATACGGGCTTCCATACATAAGATCAGCGGCTCGGTTGAAATCACGCCCAGTATCGGTCTGGCGGATGCCATTTTTGATATTGTAAGCAGCGGCAGTACTCTGGCAAGCAACGGATTAAAAGAAATTTATACGGTAATGGAATCGGAAGCCGTTTTATTGGCGGGGAAAAATCTTTCTCCGCAAAAAGAAAAAATTCTGACCGAGTTTCTTTTCCGGATTAACGCTGTGCTTAAGGCCTCCGCTTACAAATATATTTTACTTAATGCGCCCAACGACCGCATCGAGGCCATTTGCCGGATTTTGCCTGGAATGAAAAGTCCCACGGTGATGCCCCTGGCTGAAAGCGGTTGGAGCTCCATTCACTCGGTAATCCAGGAGGATGAGTTCTGGCAGCGCATTGAGATGCTTAAAAAGGCCGGGGCTCAGGGCATTTTAGTGCTGCCCATCGAAAAAATGATTTTTTGAGAAATCCGTTAAGTAAAAAGATTTTAGAAAAAGGTTGAAAATGTATTCCATCTATAAAAATCCGGATCGAAGCGAGTGGCCGCGTTTATGCGCCCGCCCCTCAGGCTACACCGACGGAACGGAACAAGCCGTTATGCAAATTATGCAATCGGTCAAAAAGGAAAAAGATTCTGCCCTTTATGCGCTAACCAAAAAATTGGACGGCGTAGAATTAAAGGATCTTGTTGTTTCTCCGGCGGAAATGGAGTCTGCTGTCCGTGAAATGAGTCCTGATCTTGCCACCGCCATAGAACAGGCGGCAGAAAATATTAAACGTTACCATCAAGCTCAGATGACGGACAGTAAAAAAGTTGAAACCATGCCGGGAGTACTCAGCTGGCAAAAACGTGTGGCCATTCCCAGGGTAGGGCTTTACATTCCCGGAGGCAGCGCTCCTTTGTTTTCTACAGTACTAATGCTGGCCATTCCGGCCAAATTAGCCGGCTGTCCCGAAATTGTAATCTGCACCCCTCCGCAGAAAAACGGCCGGGTGCATTCCGCCATTTTGTTTGCAGCTAAGATCAGCGGAGTACAACGCATATTTAAAGTGGGTGGGGCTCAGGCCATAGCCGCTTTAGCATATGGGACGGAAACCGTTCCCAGGGTCGATAAGATTTTCGGTCCCGGAAACCGTTTTGTTACCGCTGCAAAACAACGGGTTACCATGGAAGGTGTGGCCATCGATATGCCGGCCGGCCCTTCGGAAGTTTTGGTTATCGCCGACGATACGGCCGATCCCACTTTTGTGGCCGCAGATTTACTTGCCCAGGCGGAGCACGGCCCGGACAGCCAGGTTTTACTTCTTGCCCAAACAAGTACTTTTATTAACACCGTCATTCAGGAAATCGAATCGCTGTTGCCCCGGTTAGAGCGCAAAGATATTATTCTCCGCGCTTTACAACACAGCCGTTTTATTGTCTTTAAGGATATTTACGAAGCTATGGAATTTTCAAACGAGTATGCACCCGAGCATTTAATATTGCATGTGCAGAATCCATCAGAGCTTGCCGTAAAAATTGTTAACGCCGGTTCCGTCTTTTTGGGTGCTTTCAGCCCGGAATCCGTTGGCGATTATGCATCGGGTCCTAACCACACCCTGCCGACAAACGGTTATGCCCGCAGCTACAGCGGTGTGTCGGTAAACAGCTTCCAAAAAGAGATCTTCTTTCAACAAGTGTCTTCCGAAGGCTTAAGAAAGATTGGCCCGATCGTGGAGACCATGGCGGAAGCGGAACAGCTGCAAGCGCACCGCTTATCCGTTTCCATACGTTTGAATAAACTTAACGGAGAACAGTAAATGGATTTTACCAGGCTTTTACGCCCTCATCTCCGCGATTTCATGCCTTACCATTCCGCCAGGCATGAGGCCGGCAGCGAACAGGGAATGATTTTACTGGACGCCAATGAAAATAACTTTGGCAGTCCAATCTCCGGCCGGTTGCATCGCTATCCCGATCCGTTACAGCAAGCGTTGAAAAAAAAGATAGCCGATTGGAAAAACAGCCCGGCTGACAATTTATTTTTAGGAAACGGAAGCGATGAAGCCATTGACCTGTTGATGCGCGCTTTTGGAGAACCCGGAACGGATAAAATTTTAATTATGCCCCCTACCTATGGCATGTATGCCGTTTCCGCCCGGCTTAACAATTTAACCGTTATCGAGGTTCCCCTGCGTCCCGATTTTCAAATCGACGTGCCGCTGATTCTAAAGAAGTTAAACGAGGAAGCCAATATTAAATTGATTTTTATCTGTTCGCCAAATAATCCCACGGGCTCTTTGTTTAAGGAGGATCAGATTGAACTTATTGTAAACGCTTTTAACGGACTGGTTATCATTGACGAAGCTTACATCGATTTTTCAGATTCAGCCGGTTGGTTGCCGCGGCTGAACCAGTTCCCCAATCTGATCGTTTTACAGACCTTTTCCAAAGCCTGGGGACTGGCCGGAGTGCGTTTAGGAATGGCCTGGGGGAACGAGGCCGTAATCCATGTGCTTAACAGCATCAAACCTCCGTACAACGTCAGCGCTTTGACGCAAAAAGCTGTTCTGCAGGCATTGAACAATCGGGAGCAAGTAGAAAGCTCCGTTCAAAAGATTAAAACGGAACGCGAAAAACTTAGCATGGCGCTAGCCAAACTTTCTTTTGTGAACAAGGTCTTTCCTTCTCAGGCCAACTTTGTTCTCGTTAAACTTAACAATGCAGACCGTATATATCGTCACCTCCGGCAAAACGGGATTTTAGTGCGCAACCGGTCTGGCATTGTGCATTGCCCGTCTTGTCTGCGCATATCCATCGGATTACCCGAGGAAAACAGACAATTATTAAAAGTACTCAAACAACTGGACGATCAACAATGAAAAAAATTCTTTTTATTGACCGCGACGGCACCATCATTAAGGAGCCGCCCGATGAACAAATAGACTCCCTTGAAAAGCTGGAATTCTATCCGGGCGTCATCGTTAATTTACACCGTATTTGTACGGAATTGGATTTTGAACTGGTGATGGTCACCAACCAGGACGGCCTAGGCACGGCTTCATTCCCGGAAGAAAACTTTTGGCCAGCTCACAACAAAATGCTGCGCACACTGGAAAACGAAGGCATCGTATTTAAAAAAGTGATCATTGACCGTACTTTCCCGGAAGAAAACGCCCCAACGCGGAAACCGGGCACCGCCCTGCTCACTAAGTACCTGCACGGTTCTTATGATTTGGCTCATTCTTACGTCATTGGCGACCGGGAAACAGAC
>CAZJNP010000127.1:0-7615 GCA_964547355.1 uncultured Calditrichaceae bacterium | reverse complement strand
ATATCACTCAGACCCAAAAGATCACAATAAATGAAAAGCAAGCGGCTATTGTAGAGATACAACTCCTTAAATACGTATCGCCTTACTCCAAAGAATCTCAGAATAAAAAAGGGGAACTATCTAAAAGAGGCATTTCTCAAAGTAGTAATACTTTTTCCAAAGAAAAAAACACGTTGAGAGATGATAAAAATTCTTTAATATATTTAAAAAATAAGCTTAAACAGAACCCTGGTGATCTAAATATCATGCTTCAAATAGCTGAGTATTATCGAAATAACCATGCTTTTTCTAATGCCCAAACTTGGATCTATAACGTTCTAAGATTAAATCCCGGTTACGGTAAAGCTTACATTGCATTGGGTGAGACTTACGAGGAGGCAGTTTCGTTTTGTCAAAAACAAAGAGGTGGTAAGGTTAAGTATGAAGATAAACTGGTCTACGAAAAAGCTTTTAAAGCATATCAACAGGCAAAAAAGGATCCCACTTTTCGCTTTGAAGCTAAAAGAAAGATAGAAAACGTGAAACGTTTTATTCCGACTCGCGAAGACAGATTTATGCACCATAACGCAAAAATTAAATCTTCATGTTACGACTGGTTAAAAAATAGTTAGATGAACTAAAAAAACCGTTCCATGCCACTGCTATAATGGATAATTGGAAAAGAAGCCTTCGATCCAATTGATAAGTGTAATATTTTGGCTGATAAAGGAGGGGACGAGTAAGGATTGTCAAGAAAAAACTAAACGTGAGTAAAAACTATAAATTTTGTAATATGGCATGCGAACTGAATTTGTATCTACACAAAATTTTAAATAATTGGAAGGATTTCTTAAAGACAGTACTGGTTAAGTTGAGGAGTAAAAAGGCAGACCTTGAATTTCATTCATATAGCCGGTTAGGTGGGAAAATTGTCTAACCTTTATAGCGCATCTTACATAAGTTAAATTACTGATGAAAATTAATGATCCATCGAATCAGGTTAATCAATACCAGGGCAATGCCTTCTCTGCGTGATATTTTCCAGCCGGTGCGCATCATAATAACCACGGTGATTACCAGTGCGGAAAGCAGGATGATTTCTTCGTAGGCACCGGGAGTGATGCTCATTTTGCGAATCACCGCAGCCAAACCCAGCACTCCCAGCAGATTAAACAAATCGCTGCCGATTAGATTTCCGGCGGAAAGCCCGTGTTTGCCTTTGATGACCGCCACCAACGAAGTGACAAATTCAGGGGTAGAAGTCCCTGCAGCTACAATCGTTACCGCAATCACCCATTCCGAGATGCCAAAACTTCGCGCCAGCGAAGAAGCCGATTCCACTAAAAAATGCCCGCCTGAAACGATTAATATTAAACCTATAATCAATAAGGGAATATCGTACCAGCGGAAAGTGCCGTGGGGTATCTCTTCCTCGATATTTTCCCGCCGGATGAAAAGATAGATTAAATAAATAATAAGAACGGCAATGAGCACCATTCCTTCCCAATGTTGAATGGTCGAATCCCAAAGGAAAAAAAGCAGAAGGAATGAAGCGCCAATTAAAAGCATTCCATCACGAAAAACCAGTTTGGGGGTGGTAGTAATCGTCCTGAAAATGGCCACGCCGCCCAGAATAAAACCCAGGTTAAAGATGTTCGATCCGACGATGTTGCCTACCGAAATATCCGCCTGTCCCTTGATGGCAGCGGTAATGGTCACAGCGAATTCCGGCGCGGATGTTCCCAAGGCGACTACGGTTAACCCAATCACCAGATCAGAGACTCCGATTTTTTGTGCGGTTCTGGAAGCGGAGTCCACCACCCAGACCGCACCCAGCCACAGGGCGCCGATACTAGCTATTAAAATGAGACTCTCGGTTACCATCTGCATCCGAACCATTTCTGCTTGTCGGTCAACGGCCTACCTTTCTATAAAAAACAAAAAGATAATCATATTCCCATTATGGAGCAAACAAGAAATGGGGGTAATTGTAGGTGAAGAGGTATAAACCAAGAGGAAATTTGAGAGGTGTCCTGCTGCTTTTGACTATGCTAAATGATGAAAATAATTCTTGGGTATTTCAGTGAATCTAATTAATCCGTAATTTAGCATCATTCATGTCATTCAATTTTCCGGAAGGCTAACCATGAAATTATTCTACAGAACTATAGGCGACGGACCACCAGTGATCATTTTACACGGCCTGTTCGGGATGAGCGACAACTGGTTGACCATTGGCCGCAGAATCGCAGATCATTACCAGGTTTTTTTGTTGGATCAGCGGAATCACGGGCAGTCGCCCCACAGTGACGTCTTTAATTCCCGGGTACTTAAGGACGATCTGGCGGAATTTATCATCGACCATTCTCTGAATAATGTGAAATTGATCGGACACTCTATGGGCGGCAAGGTGGCCATGCTGTACGCCCACGAGCATCCGGAAAAGGTGGACAAACTGGTAGCGGTGGATATTGCTCCTAAGACTTACCAGCGTCCGCATTTTAAAAAGTTTTTAGAGGTAATGATGCAACTCCCGCTGGAAACATTTACCACGCGAAAAGAGATCGATCAGCATCTTGCCCGGAATATTCCGCAACCGGCCATCCGAAATTTTCTGCTGAAAAATCTGGCACGCGACAGCCAGAATCGGTTTTACTGGAAACTCAATCTGCCGGCCATTTACAATAATTTATCGGAAATCCTGAGTTTTGTGGAAGTGGAAAGCAGCTTCGAAAAGGATACCTTGTTTATTAAGGGTGGATTGTCCGATTATATTGAAAGTAGCGATTTCCCGTTAATTAAGCGTCTTTTCCCGAAAGCGCAAATCGTAACCATTCCCCACGCCACGCACTGGGTACATGCCGACGCACCGGAGGAGTTTTGCGCCCATCTGCGTAGATTCTTTAGCAAGAGAGGGTAGAAAAATGAATACCAACCGAGGTTTTATTCATAACAATTACTTTGAGGACATCCTCGTTGGCCATGAATTAAATTTACATAAATGTGAAAGAGGTGCCAATCACTCATGGAAATGCCCCTCAGGGCAAAAAAGAGAGAATTCGATTAAAATAGATCCAATAATAAGTTTCAAAATACAAGGAATAGCACATATCATTTGGATTGAAGAATCAAACAATCTTGTCTAAATGATAAATTGTTTCGGACAGTAATGAAGAATAATATAAGAAATCCTTATATTCAAACGGACCTGGATTAAAACCAAACGAAGGAGGTGACACGATGTTGTCAGAACGTATTCAATCCGCCGATTGGAAAAAAGAAAAACATGCCCCTGTAATCGAAGCGCCTGAACAAGTAACCGCCGGGGAAGCATTTGACGTAACCGTGGGCTTAGGTAAAGAGATCGCCCATCCCAACACAACGGAGCATCACATCAGCTGGATTACCCTGTACTTTCAGCCGGAAAACGGAAAATTTACCCATCAGGTCGGCCATTTCGAATTCTGGGGACACGGCGAACATACCAGTGGCCCGAACAAAGGACCGGTTTACGCCAATCCCCAGGTAACAACCTCGATCACTTTAAACGAATCCGGCACCCTGTACGCACTGGCTTTTTGCAACATCCACGGCTTGTGGGAAAGCAGTAAAGAGATCAAGGTGTCCTGAATTTTGCCCAGCATCTCTTCGTTTTCCGGGGAGATGCTTTTTTATAAACTACTAATTGAGGAATAAAATGAACGTACGCGATTTAATCATTAAAAACCGCACCTGCCGCCGGTTTGCACAGGATGTGCTTATTGACTTGCCGGTGCTGCGGGAACTGGTGGATTTAGCCCGACTGTCGGCATCGTCGGCCAACTTGCAACCGCTTAAATACATTTTGAGTAACGATCCCGAACGGAATGTGGTTATTTTCGAAACACTGGCCTGGGCCGGTTATCTCACCGACTGGCCGGGCCCAACACCCGATGAACGTCCGGTGGCATACATCATCATATTAGGGGATAAAACCATTAAATGGCCCATCGATTGCGATCACGGCATTGCCGCTCAGAGCATTATGTTAGGGGCCACAGAGCGAGGACTATCCGGCTGTATCATCAGCGCGGTGAAAAGAAAAGTATTGGCGCGTGCGTTGCAGATTCCTGACCATCTGGAAATAATGCTGGTACTGGCTCTGGGCAAATGCAAGGAAAAAATTCAACTGGAAGAAATTGACGCGGGCGGAGACATCCGCTATTGGCGAGACGAAAAAGACGTGCACCATGTGCCCAAGCGCAAACTGAATGATATTATTTTAGCCGAATTCACTCGGAGGGATGAACAGAAATGAAAATACTTACCGCCGTTTTGTTTGTAAATATGATGTTCTTATCCTGTGCAAAGATGAATAAAATTCCGGACTATAAAACGCTGATCGATCAGGGAGAATTTGCTCGTGCGGAAAAAATCATTATGGATCGATTACAAAACAAGGCCTCATTAACCCAGGCACAAAAAAGGGAAATGATTTACGAATTGGAACGCATGCGGCGCATCCGTAAAGATTTTACACAAACCCGCCAGGAAGTCGTGGAGTTCATCAGAAAATACATTCCCGATGTGTCGGATCAGGACATCCTGAGCTGGGAAAAAGAAAAATCCCTGGAAAGTATGGTCATCGATGGTCAAAAGCGCTACTTTAATCATGCTGCCCGCAACCTGTTCCGTATTAATCCCCGCTGCAGAGAAATCTGGGAGGAGGCGCATGCCGGCGATCCGAAAAAGGAAGTATTTGCCCTGGATGAACACAACCGCAGCATCGTACATGCGGCGACTTCCGGTCATTCTCCTTATGTTAAACCGGTACGTTTGCATATAAAATACACCATCACCGTCAAACCGGATCAGGTTCCGGACGGCGAGACTGTACGCTGCTGGATACCATTTCCGCGGGAGATTCCGCACCGTCAGACGGATATTGAATTAATCGCCACAACGCCGGCCACGCATTTTTTAGCTCCGGCAGATCACATGCAGCGTACCGTTTATCTGGAACAGACGGCGCATAAAGGGCAACCCGCTAGATTTTCCGTGGAATACGCCTACACCTCACACGGCGTTTATGTTGAGATCGACCCGCAAAAGGTTACGGTAGTCCGTCCCAATGAAGAGCTGAAACGTTTTCTCGAAGAACGCCCGCCGCATATTGTTTTTACTCCGCAACTAAAGGAGCTTTCCAGGAAGATTGTGGGCAGCGAAACCAATCCCTACCGTATCGCTCAGAAATTGTTTGCCTGGATTGATGAAAACATTCCCTGGGCATCGGCACGCGAGTATTCTACCATTCGTAATATTTCCATGTATGCTTACGAAAACCGCCATGGCGACTGCGGTATTCAGACCATGCTCTTCATCACCTTATGCCGCCTGAACGGCATCCCGGCACGCTGGCAGTCCGGCTGGGAATTTCAGCCCCCAAAAGACAGCATGCACGATTGGGGTATGATCTACTTTGAACCCTACGGCTGGGTGCCCATGGACGTGACGTATGGCTTACGCGATGTGCCGGAGACCGATCCCTTCCGCTGGTTCTATCTGCACGGCATGGACAGCTACCGATTGATCTTTAACGATGATTTTTCATCCGAGTTTGTACCGCCGAAAGATCATTTGCGCTCGGAGACGGTGGATTCCCAGCGCGGCGAGGTGGAGTGGCGTGGTGGAAATCTGTATTTTGATCAGTGGGACTGGCAGATGGAGTGGCGGGTTTTAAGCCAGTAAAATAACAATCGAGGTAGCTTCGGCATTTTCTGAATGTCTTGGGATGCTGGTACCCGGTTGAGCTTTGTTTAAGAAGTTGTCCTATTTTTTATTTTTTTACATCAAAAATGATAACAGTGAACATTTTAAAGGGGAACTTATGGAAACCACGCATTATGTGGCGATTATAGGCGGGGCCGTGGCCGGATCGGAAGCGGCCTCGGTATTACAGAGCCGGGGAATTAAGGTGGCGGTATTTGATCAGAATGCCCTGCCGTACGGTAAAATTGAATACGGTCTGCCCAAGTGGCACGCCAAAACGCGCGATCGGCAGGAAGCACTGATCGACGAAAAGCTGGATCGTCCCGGCATTCGTTTTGTGCCAAATTCTAAGTTGGGTAGAGATTTGAATCTTAAGGATGTTCTGGACTGCGGTTTCTCGGCGGTTTTGCTGGCTTCGGGCGCCTGGAAGGACCGTCCCTTGCCGGTGGACGGTATCGATCAATACGTTGGGCGGGGATTTTACTATCAAAATCCGCTGATGGCTTGGTTTAATCAGAATCACGATCCCAAATACAAGGGGCCGCGATTTCAGCTGGAGGACGGCGCACTGATCATGGGAGGCGGATTGGCTTCCATTGATGTGGCCAAGGTGGTCATGATCGAAACGACGCGCGAGGCGCTGGAAAAACGCGGTTACAAAGTGGACGCGTTAACGCTGGAGAAAAAGGGCATTCCGGTCGTTCTGGAAGAGCTCGGTCTGACTTGGGAAGAACTAGGATTAAAAGGGGGCACGTTGCTGGTACGGCGCGGCATCGATGAAATGGCCCTAGTGCCGCTTTCAGAAAACCCCACATCCGAAGAGCTGGAACGGGCCAAAGAGACGCGAAAAAAAATTATTCAACAGGTGGAAGAAAAATATTTGTTTAAAGTGGCCGGACACCTTCGGCCGGTGGGGAAAATCGTAGAAGACGATCGTTTGGCAGGATTGGTATTACGTCGAACACGTACTGTGGATGGCAAAGTGGAAGACATCCCGGGATCCGATTTTGAATGGCGTGCGCCCCTGGTCATTTCTTCCATCGGAAGTATTCCCGAACCCATTCCTGGCATCCCTATGACTAGCGAAGTGTACCAATTGCAAAATCCACGCACCGGTCAGATCACAGGTTATGACAACGTGTTTGCCCTGGGTAACGCTGTTACCGGAAAAGGTAATATCCGCCATTCCATGAAACATGCCCGGGAAGTCACCGAATTTATTGTGGATAATTATGTGGTTTGGCAAGCCAATGACTATGTGGCTATTTTTGAGCATCGAAAGGATTTGGCTTCCAGCCGGGCGCTCTCTTTTGTGGAGCAGTTAAACCAAATGGACAAACTGTCTGTGAGTAAAATTGAAATGATTGACCGTAAAATCGACCAGTTTCAGCAAAAATCCGGATACGATAGCAATTATGCCGGCTGGATCAGACGCCACATTCCCGCACGGTTGGAAAATATGAAGGGAACTCATGATGCGTAAAAACGGAAATCTGGTTTATTCCACCGATCCCAATTGGAAAAAGTCCGGCCAGGCTGAGACGGAGAAAAAAGATACGCCGGTGTCCGGAAGTGCGGTAATCTCAAAGGAAAAAAAGGGACGTGGAGGGAAAGAGGTCACCATTATTCGCGGGCTCACGGGCAATCTTAAACCGCTGTTAAAAGCACTGCAAAAATTCTGCGGCAGCGGGGGAACTGTAAAAAATCAACAGATCGAGCTTCAAGGCGATCAGCGCAGCAAAGCGGCGGAATATTTAGAGAAACAGGGCATTAAATACAAGATATCTGGTAAAGGTTGAAAAATAGTACCTCCGGCGCTTTAATGGAAAAATGGGTGATTTTTTAAAAAATATTGCTTTATTATAATTAGTTGATGTAAGATAAATAT
>CAZJNP010000126.1:0-7618 GCA_964547355.1 uncultured Calditrichaceae bacterium | reverse complement strand
CGACCTTTGGGTTATGAGCCCAACGAGCTACCAGACTGCTCCACCCCGCGATCAATTTGAGCTGTTAAATATAATATCATTATTCGGATTTGTCAATAAGTTGTTTTAGCTTTTTTTGCAATTTTTCAAAATCCATGATCCGCACCTTCTGGGTAACGGTTAACAGCTGAATTTTGTTTTCTTCCATTATTTTTAAATCCAGTTCTGCTATTTTAACCAGATCCTTTTCCGTACACAACAGGTAGCGGCATTTTTTTGTGGTGCATTTTTCGACCAATACTTCCAAATCGTCAACAGAATAACGTTTATGATCGGAATAAGGTTCAAAAAAGGCAGGACTAATGCCCTCGGCTTCCAGACCTTCTCTAAAGGCCTCGGGATGGGCGATGCCGCAGAAAACGCCGGCGGTTTTCCCTTTCAGGGTTTCGAGGGGCATAGCAGTTTTAAAATCCGGGGCGATCAATACGCCTGGGTCAAACCTGGCCTCCAGAATTGGCTGCCAGAACTTTCCTCTGAACTTTGTTGTGCCCTGCTCCCTGGTGTTGGTCATTATGATCACATCCGCCCGGCGGGCATTAAACGAAAACTCCCGGTAATAACCGGCCGGCAAAGGAAAACGGTCGAGAGTGGATTCACGCGCATTTACAAGCAGAATATCCACATCACGGGCGACGCTTCTGTGTTGAAATCCGTCGTCCAGCAATATAAACGATGGTGAAAAATTCTTTAACACCAGCTTAATGCCCTGAGAACGCTGCTCGGCCACGGCAACAATGGCGCCGGTTTTACGTGCAATCAGCGCCGGTTCGTCGCCGGCCTGCTCCACGGATATTAGCAGCCGCTTACCGTCGCTGACGAGTAGGGGGCCTTTGGATTTTCGGCCATAACCGCGACTGACCACCGCCACGCTTCCATATTGCTCGGACAGCTTTTGGGCTAAAAAAATGGTCACCGGTGTTTTACCGCTGCCCCCTGCCGATAGGTTACCGATGGAAATCACCGGAACCTGAAAACGGCGGGATTTTAACCATAGCCGGTCGTACAGCCAGTTGCGCCCCTGCAAAACCGCTCCGTACAAAATCGAAAAAGGAATCAGCAGGAAGCGTATGGGCAACAGCCACTTTGCCTCGTAGTTTATTATCATGAAAAGTTTTCCTCAGTCATATCACATTTTCAGGAGCTCGAACGGTCAATCTCTAACGCAGCGGACACTAAAGCCGTATTGTTTTTTAAATGGGTGGTGTCCCGCATCGGAGCGATAGAAATATAAGCTTATGCCCCAGGCATTGCCTTTGTTCGTTTTGGTCGCAGACCAATAATATGCCCGGTCCCTGATAAAACCAAAGGAACCATTGTCATCACGGTAGCCGCTGGGAAGTGATGAGAACTTGCTTTGATTCGTTGCCCCTTTATTCGGACTGCTCCAGTGCGTAGTTCCGCGTTCTTTCATTTTACCGCCTGCAACAGAATTTCCTCCAAGAAAATCAATTAACGTTTGCCATTCTTCATCTGTGGGCACATGCCATCCTTCTGGCGCAATATTCCGGTGGTCGCTAATCGCATACCAGTTGTAAAGTCGACCGTATGTTTGTACGTATTTCGGATCATTATCATAATTACAGTAGGCGCCGGTTTTCAACTCATCCCAGCCTGAATCTCCAAAACCAAGAAAAGATTTTCCTTTTTTTTTGTTGGGGATCGCATCGCCATTCCGGTAGTGTGTTACCCTAAGGTTTTCGGCCATCCACCATTGGTTGCCAATTTTGATGGTTTTATACACATTACCATCGATATCCGTTACCGTACCTGTTTCGTAACCAAATGAAAAAGAACTTTCATGCTCTGTAGAGCTAAAAGACTGGTTGTTCTTCCGCATCTTTATATCTAATACCGTTGTTTTTTCCTCATTAATGATTATCTGTTTTGTCTGATACACATAGCCAGGAGCAGCACATTCCAATTCATAATTCCCAACCGGTAAATCTTTTAGATATTTCATTCCCGTCCAGCTTTGCACCACCAGGCCGTTTTGTTTTAAGGTTACTTTTGCGGTTAAAGGTTGAACACTGAATCGAAGTTTGCCTGTTTTAGCGGTCAAACTGTAAGATTTATGTAATGTTTGACCACGTTTAATGGTGATTTTTTCAGACAAAGGACGATAACCTGTTTTGGCAATTTCAATTTTATAACGTCCCGGCGCTAAATCTACTCGGGAGCGTCCGCTATAGTCTTCCTTGTTAATCAAAACTGTTGTGCCAGACGGCGTAATATCCAAAATCAGGGTGCCACTATTCTTAGTAAGTGTAAAATTAAATACATTGTTCCCTCCTTCTACTACAGAAATCGTTTGGTTAATCTCGGAGTAGCCGGGTTTTATCAATTTTATGCTATAGGTCCCTGGATATAACCAAATTCCTTTATCGGTGGTCCCTCGATCCAACCCGTCCATATAAATTTGCGCCCCTTGAGGGATCGACCTTATCTGCACCGCCACTAAATCCTGTTCGCTCAGGGTTTCATTAAACACCACCTGGTCTTTGGAAACAAATATGGTTTTATCAATTGTATTAAATCCTTCTTTTCTTATCAAAAGGCGGTGACTGCCTCTGCTAAGCTCAATGGCTTTTCCGCTTTGCGCCGTCTTTCCGTCAACAGTGATGTGGGCGTCCGTCGGTTGCACGAAAATGGTAACAGGCAAAAGATCGCCGGTGTTGGTTTGTCCCTTTATTTTAATTTTCCATACTTCTTTGGAACGTAGCTGAATCCCGTAGTCGGATAAAATCAGTTTTAGCGGCTCATAACCGGAATGGAAAATTTCCAGCACCCGTTCATCCGGCGAAAGATACACCACATCGCGGCCGGGCCGATGGTCCACGGCCACCACACCGTTATAAGCATCGTATTTAAAACCGTCCATGTCGGAAATCACCTGAATGGCTGCACAAACGCGCCCGTTAACATCACGCTTACCTACAAATTCATCCGGAGATTTCTGAGGTTTACCGATAACAAACATTTGTGCAATTTGTGCTTGGGAGGAAGAAAGGATTAAAAAGACAAAAGAAAAAAGCAAAAAGTTTTTCATAGAATTCTCTGTTAATTATTTATAACTAACAAGTATAGACAGTGAACTATAATATACAACTGAAATATATTAAAGGCGATCTTTCATATCAACCATCCGTCTTCTCTGTTGGGGAGAATGACCAATCACAATGAATTTAACCACTTCTTATCATTTTTTTTAGCACCTTCACTTCTTCTTTCTTCAGAAAGAAGACAGCAAAAATAACGGCAAAAACCAGAAGAATACCTATTCTCCACCACACCCCCGGATGCCAGTAATAATAAATGAAAAAGATTGCTGTCAGAAAGACAAAGATAAACCCCAGCCTGCCGTATTCATAACACACCGGATATATATGCCGGTTGGCCAGATAAATGGACAGAGCCATTACCATATAACTGACCAGGGTCGCCACGGCCGCGCCCATGATGCCATACCGCGGCATCAGGTAGAAATTACTGCCCACATTAACCACCGCAGCGATTCCAGTAAACAACACCATCCAGCCCGTTTTTTTCCGTATATAAATCCCGGCCGTTAAGTTCACATAAATCCCGTAAAATAAATATCCCGCCAGGATCAAAGGAATGATTTCCACTCCGCCCCAGTAGCTGCGCCCCATCAGCGTTCGGCCCGCCAGAAGAGGCATACGCACCACGTACTCCAGCGAAAAACTGCCCACCGCCACCAGCCAGGCCGCGGCCAGGGTAAAGTAGGTCATCACCCGGGCATAAATGCGCTGCGGTTCCGCTTCCTCCTTGGCAATACGCAAAAAGAACGGCTGCCAGGCCGTGCGAAAGGCAATCACCACCAGCAGCATGATGGAACCGAATTTGTAGTTGGCCGAATAGGTACCAAGGGCATCCTTATTTAGCAGTAAACGCATCAGATATTTATCGCTCGCTTCCACCGTTAAGTAGGCCAGACCGTTCGGCAGCATGGGCAGGGCAAAAGCGACCAGTGTTTTCAGCGTCTCGATCCGGAAGGCACCCTTCAGATATTTAATCTGATACGGCAGCAGAATCAACAGATTCAAAAAGGAAGCCAGGATATTCGCGTACAAAATACCGATCACCCCTTTGCGCAGCACGATCACGAAAAGGATGTTCAGGCTCAGCTCCAGTAAAAAGCGCCCGATGCGGATCAGTGAGTAGGTCACCGATTTTTCCTCCGCCCGCAATACAAGATAGGGCAGATTGCCCAGCCCGTCCAAAAACAAAATGCCCGCGGCCAGCCAGATGTAACGGTAAGCCTGCGGCTCGCCCAGCAACAGTCCGGCTACATTTTCCGCCTGCCAGAACAAAAGACCGGATAAAATAAACGCATTGGCCAGCACGGCTAAAAATCCGGTCGTATAAACATCTTCCCGGCGAAATTTGCCTAAGAAGAAATAACGCAACAGGGCGGCGTCCATGCCGTACAGGTAAACGATGGTAGTGAAAGCGATAAAGGTGTACACCAGCGTAAGGTCGCCATACGCGCTGCGGCTGGTAATGTATGTGGTATCCGTATAAATGGGCAGCATGATCAGCCCTAAGGTGCGCTGGACAAACGTGCTGAAGGTGTAAACCGAAGAATGACGGGCTAAATTTTTAATATGCTGAATCATTTATGGTTTCGTTTGATTTTATGAGCTAAACCCTGGATGGCTAACACATAGCCGTAAACTCCGAATCCGCTGACGGTTCCGGCGCACACTTCGGAAATCACCGACGTACGGCGAAAGGATTCCCGGTCGTCGATGTTGCTGATATGCACTTCCGCCACCGGAATGGCAACGGCTTCAATCGCGTCGCGAATGGCCAGAGAATAATGGGTATAGGCACCGGGATTGATGACGATTCCATCGTAAAACTGGCGTGCCTGGTGTATTTTATCGATAATTTCGCCCTCGTGGTTGCTCTGGAAAAAATCCAGATCAACCCGTTTGAAATAATCGGCGATGAAGACGTTGATTTCTTCCAGCGATTTGTGCCCGTATACATTGGGTTCCCGTTCGCCTAAAAGATTCAGATTGGGGCCGTTAATGATTAAAATTTTCATCGCAACTCCCTGGCTGGTTCTAACATATAGCAAGCAAGCTCAATTTGTCTAAAAATACAAAAGAAGCGGGAACAGGGAAAATTAATTTTAGAGGTGAATAAAATCGGCCGCGAGTTAAGGAAATGTTGAATGAGAATTTGTTTTCAGTTATCGGTTGTCAGTATTCGGTTTTAGGTTATCTTTT
Source organism: uncultured Calditrichaceae bacterium (assembly GCA_964547355.1). Taxonomy (GTDB): domain Bacteria; phylum Calditrichota; class Calditrichia; order Calditrichales; family Calditrichaceae; genus CAZJNP01. Next base: position 2,324 of record CAZJNP010000126.1, on the reverse strand, counting down.
TTCTCTTTTCTATTTCCTGGTTTCGGTTTTGGTGTTTTTTGCATTTGGTCATTGGACATTAAAATTTGTTTGAGATTTGGGGCTTGGAATTTGGGATTTTATGCGTCAATGACCAAGAGTCAAGGGAAAGGTGTGAGGTGCTCTGGACGTGCTTTACGGCGCACCTGCTTATCACAGCCCGGCAGAGGTTGGCATGGGGCACGGCGCACCGTCGTATTATAATCGGCTTTCCACCTGCTTTAAAAAGCTCAATAAATCGGCGCGGGAAAGAATACCCAGAAAGCGGCCGTCCCGATCTACTACCGGCAATTGGTTCACGCCATCTATTTGCATCTCGTTGAACGCTTCCCACAGATCGGTTTCCGGCTGTAGGGTGCGCAGTTCGGAAAACGGCAGGTACGTATCCCTTACCTGAATCTCCGGCCATTTGGTTTTGTCAAGATGCCGCACATGGTGCAGGGTCAGCAACCCCACCGGCTGCTGATTCTCCGTAACGACAATATAGCGCCGGCCTTCGCCCAGGATATGATAATCCATCAAATACTGAATGGTGGCGTCTCCCGGAATAATGGCAAAATTGTGGTTGTACGCTTCCCTGACTTTGTGATGCATCAGCAGGGTGCGCAGATTTCCCTGTTGAATCTGAGCGTTGGCGGCACTATCCAGAAACCAGCCGATAAATATCAGCCACAAGCCGTCGCCCACATTGCCGGCAAAGGTCATCATCGCGCCGTTGATGATGAACAGAAAGGCTATCACCCGACCGGTTAAGGCGGCCCAAACCGTGGATTTGCGAAAATCATGATTAAAACTCCACAAGATCGCCCGTAGCACCCGACCGCCATCCAGCGGAAAACCGGGAATCAAATTAAATAGCGCTAGGATGATGTTAATAAACGCCAGATACTTGGCGATGGCCAGAACAAATTCCCAGCTGGCCAGCATGGGCAGAGAAAGCAAAAGCAGCGCGCCAATGATCAGATTCACCACCGGCCCGGCCAATGAAATCCACAGTTCGGAAACGGCCTTCTCCGGCTCATGTTCAAACTGCGCCACGCCTCCGAAGATAAACAGGCGGATGCTGTGCACCGGAATCTTATACCAGCGGGCGGTCAGGGCATGACCGATTTCATGCAGCAGAACGCTCACAAACAGCAGCAGCGAAGTAAGGATGCCCGCCGTCCAATAGAGCGCCTGGGACCAGTGGGGAAACTCACGTGGGAAATACGCGGTGGAAAGCGACCATGCCACCAGTACTTCAATAAAGAACCAGGAGTAGTCGATCCCCACCGGTATGTTAAATATCTTGCCGAGTTGTATGATTTGTCTGTGCATGTTTACGTTCCGAACCCGCTAAGCAAGAAAAGCGCCCGCAAAACATTCGGCCGCCCACACCCAACCCGCCGCAGGCCGGTTTTTAACAGATCTCTTCCGCTCCGCCTTTTTTAATTCGTCATTGATTTATTTGTTCACCTGAAATGTGGTGTCTCCTTTTTCGAAGAAGTTGACAATTTGCTTTGCGGCGGCAATTCCGGCGTTAATATTGGCTTCGGCTGTCTGTGCGCCCATCTTTTTGGGAGTAAAAAAGAAACGTCTCGGATATTTTTCAGCGATTTCATCGGCGCAGTCCGGCGCGATGTCCGAAATGTATATAAAATCTTCCCGCTGGGCGAACATTTTCAGCAGACCGTCCTCATCGATGACTTCTTTACGAGCCGTGTTTACCAGAACCGCGTTTTGCGGCATCAGAGAAAGCAATTCGAAATTAATGGACTTTTTAGTCTTTTCTGTCGCCGGAATATGGAGCGAAATATACTGATTGGTACGATAAAGCGCTTCCACGGAATCCACCGCGGTCACGCCATCTTTCTCGATTTCTTCTTTGGGAATAAAGGGATCGAAGGCGGAAAGCTTCATGCCAAAACCATGTGCGATTTCCCCCACGCGTTTCCCCACATGACCATACGCGTGAATTCCCAGTGTTTTGCCTTTTAGTTCTGTTCCCGGTTTTCCGTTGAACTGATTGCGCGCCATGTAAACCATCATGCCCAGCGCCAACTCTGCGACGGCGTTGGAATTTTGCCCGGGCGTGTTCATGACCACCACGCCTTTGGCTGTGGCCGCTTCCAAATCCACATTATCATAACCGGCGCCGGCACGAACTACAATCTTCAGCTTTTCCGCGCCGTTTAGCACTTCTTTGGTCACTTTATCGCTGCGGATGATCAGGGCGTCGGCGTCGCTCACCGCAGCCACTAGGTCTCTTTGATCGCCGTATTTTTCCAGCAAAGCAAATTCATACCCCGCCTGTTCCACAATGGATT
>CAZJNP010000125.1:0-7652 GCA_964547355.1 uncultured Calditrichaceae bacterium | reverse complement strand
AACTACAACTCCTTAACCTCTTTCACGATCTCTGTAACCATCTTCTTGGCGTCACCAAAAAGCATCATGGTTTTTTTATCATAAAACAACTCATTGTCTTCTCCGGCAAAACCGGGGCTGAGGCTGCGTTTTACAATCATCACCGTTCGCGCCTTGTCCACGTTGAGGATCGGCATTCCGTACAAGGGGCTGTCCTTTTTGTAACGCGCCGCGGGATTGATTACATCGTTCGCCCCGATCACAAGAGCCACATCCGTATTTTGAAAGCTGTCGTTGATATCGTCCATTTCTACCAACAGATCGTAAGGAACATTCGCTTCCGCTAACAGAACATTCATGTGGCCCGGCATTCGACCGGCCACCGGATGGATTGCATAGCGTACCTGTACCCCTCGATCCATCAGCATAGTAGCAAGCTCCTGTAAAACGTGCTGGGCCTGTGCCACAGCCAATCCGTAGCCGGGTACGATAATCACAGACTGTGCAGAATCGAAAACCATGGCAGCGTCTTCGGCCGTATATTGTGTTACCTTCTTTTTATCGCCGGTACTGCTTCCGCTTCCACCGTCCGTGCCCACGGCAGCGAATAGGACGTTGGCAAGTGAGCGGTTCATTGCCTTGCACATGATGTTGGTCAAAATGAGTCCGGAGGCTCCCACCAGCGCACCGGCAATAATCAGCACGTTATTTGACAATACAAAACCTGTCATGGCGGCCGCTAAACCAGAATAGGAATTGAGCAAAGAAATGACCACTGGCATGTCCGCGCCGCCAATAGGAATAACCGAAGTCACACCTAAAATAGCGGCAATGACCAATATTATAAGCAGAAGATTGATCATAGACGTATCCGCCATGAAAAATCCGCCCAGAACAACTACGGCTGTCAAAAGAGCGGCGTTAAATACGGTCTGCCCTTTAAAAACGATCGGCGCTCCGCGCATGATCCCCTGAAGCTTGGCGTAAGCAATCAGACTTCCCGTGAAAGTAACCGTACCGATAAGCAGACTGAGTACCAGGGTGATACTAACGTCCAAAGTAAAATGGCTGCCGCCGTGATGCACATATTCCGCCATGGCTACCAATGCGGAAGCCAGCCCGCCAAATCCGTTAAACAAAGCCACCATCTGAGGCATCTGGGTCATTTCCACCTTTTTTGCAGCGAAGGCTCCGATGGCCGTCCCGACAATCAAACCGATGATGATGTAAGTAAAATCCAAAATATTTTTATCAAATAAAGTAATGACAATAGCCAGTAACATACCAAGCAAAGCCATCAGATTCCCTTTACGGGCGGTTTTGGGAGAACCCAGATTTTTTAATCCCAAGATAAATAAAACTGCCGCTATCAGATAAATAAGATTCGTCACCGTAACCATGCTCATACTCCCTGCTTCTTGTCTTTATCTTTTTTAAACATTTCCAGCATTCGGTCGGTTACCATGAATCCGCCGACCACATTAATGGTCGCAGAAATGACGGCAAACAGTCCCAAAGCTTTTCCAAGCAGTAAATGACCGGAGCCGGCACTGATCAACGCGCCGACGATTGTAATCCCGGAAATCGCGTTGGAACCAGACATCAGCGGGGTATGCAGCAAAGGTGGAACTTTTGTGATTACTTCGAATCCGACAAATATCGCCAGAACAAAAATGTACAAAGAGATCATGATAGTTTCCGTCATGCCGTACCTCCTTTTTCAAGCGCAGCTTTCACCAGATCATTTACAACCGAGCCCTGATGCGTTATGCACGCGCCTTTGGTAATTTCATCCTCAAAGTCGAATCCTTCTTGGTGAAAAAGCTGCTTAAATAAATTGGTTATATTTTTTGAATACATCAGACTGGCGTGTACAGGAACCGACGCCGGCAAGTTCACTGCTCCGTAAATGGTAACGCCGTGCTTCTGTACCGTTTGCTCCGGTTCAGTAAGCGCGCAGTTCCCACCCTGTTCCGCCGCAAGATCGATAATGACCGAACCGGTAGGCATTAGTTTAACCATTTCTTCTGTAATCAGCAGAGGAGCTTTTTTGCCAAAAATCTGAGCGGTGGTAATCACCACATCCACTTTGGTTAAACGTGCTGCAATCGCCTCCTGTTCTTTTTTCAAAAAGGCATCCGATTGTGCTTTAGCATACCCGCCCTCTGTTTCCACATCTTCCTCGGGCAGTTCCATTTCAACAAATTGAGCGCCTAAACTTTTCACCTGCTCCTTAACCGCTGGCCTGGGATCGAAGGCTTCCACCTTGGCACCAAGGCGACGTGCGGTGGCAATAGCCTGCAAACCCGCCACACCGGCCCCAAGCACAAACACATTTGCCGGCGGGATCGTCCCGGCTGCGGTCATAAGCAGCGGAAATATTTTACCCAGATGGTTGGCGGCAATCAGCACCGCTTTGTATCCGGCAATCGTCGCCATGGAACTCAGGGCATCCATACTTTGCGCCCGGGTGATTCTGGGAACAAATTCCATACTGAAAGCTGTAACATTACGGGCCACAAAATTTTTAACTGCTCCCGTCTTGTTCAACGGCGCCAGAAAACTAATCCATACGCCCCCTTCTTTGATCAACTCCGATTCATCTTTTTGTAACACCGGATGTTTCTGGGGCGGCTGTACCTTTAAAATCACATCACAAATGTCGTATAGCTCCTGCGCGCTGCCGGTTATTTTCGCCCCTGCCTGTTCATACTCCTGGTCGCTAAATGAGGCCCCTGAACCTGCTCCGCTTTCCACGTATACTTCATGGTCGGATCTGGTAAGCGCCCGGAGCATCGCAGGCACCACGGCCACCCGGGTTTCCCCTTTAGCAATTTCTTTAGGAATTCCGATCTTCACACTTTCCTCCTATTTTTATCGGATTTTTCATTTTAATAATGCATCAATGAGAGGTAATATTGAGTTAACGGATTTTAGAGGGATTTAATTCCATCGGATTAGAGTTGAGATCAAGTCATTATCATCTGTAAAAATTTGTGCCTGGTGAAATTCTTTTGTTTTAATTTGATTATGGACGGTTTCTGCACGATGCCAGGGAAGTCTTATTTTAAATCAAATAAAAGTATTTCCATAAATCTGTTAAATTTTATAAAAGGCAGAATCGTTAAACAAATTTGCAAAATAACAGGACGCTTAGTTTCTTTTCACATCGTCGGGGATAGCGTTCATTTTACCAAGGAAGTAATCAAATAAAATACAGGATTTCTTTAACTCTCAAAAGAACCGTAAAATGAACAAGTTTTGATCGGCATCGTGATGCAAAACGCAAACCCGAGACGCATGCTTCTTTACCGGATTCGTTTATGAAATAATAACACCGAGACGGTGAGCACAGAAAGGCCGAATAAAGTCATGGCCAGAGCTTGTGACCAGAGGAAGCGGAACTCAGTTCCTTTCAGATAAATTTCCCTCACCACGACCATGAAGTACCGCACAGGATTTAAATATGTTAGCAACTGGATCGCCCGCGGCATATTCTCAATGGGAACAAAAAAGCCGGAAAGCAGAATGGCGAAAATCGTAAAAAAATAAGTCAGGAACATGGCCTGCTGTTGGGTTTTCGTCACAGTGGAAACAAGAATTCCCAGACCGAGCGTGGTAATCATGAACAACAGTGCCATTGCGTAGAGTGTTAACAAACTTCCTTTGATCCATAATCCAAAAATCAAACCGCTTCCAAGCATTCCAACGTTAAACAATACAAAGCCCACCACAACCAGCGGAATGACTTTTCCGATGATTAATTCTCCTTTACGTAAAGGGGTGACCATCAGCTGTTCCAGAGTGCCGATTTCTTTTTCCCGCACGATGCTCATCCCCGTTAAAAAACTGGTAATCATCATCAGCAGCACGGCCAGAATTCCAGGCACGATATTATTGATGCTTTCAAGCGTTGGATTGTAAAGCATGCGCGTTTCCAGCGACGTCAGATGAATTTTATCCCTGATTTGCGGCCATCGGGTAGACTTTTGCATCCATTCTTTCTGAAGTTTAAAGGCGATCTGATTGGCGTAAGACAACGCGACTCCGGCGGTATTCCCGTCGACCCCATCCACTAGCACCTGAATTTTCGGTCTACGCCCTGATGTTAAATCGCGTTCAAAATGCTGCGGAATAACCAGCGCCATCCGCGCTTTATTCTCATCCATTAAACGCACAGCCTGAGCATCTGAAAAAACCTGTCCTTTAAAATCAAACGATTCGTTTACGCTGAACGCCTCGCCCAGCCGACGGCTCATTGACGAATGATCATGATCCACAATTACCAGCGACACATTTTTCACATCCACGGTGATGGCAAAACCAAACAGAATAATCTGAATAATAGGCATTCCGAAGATCAGTCTTAAAAAGAGAGGTTCACGCAGTATTTGCCGAAATTCTTTCTGAACAAGAAAAAGAATGCGCCGCATATTTACTCCAGCTTAGTTTTGAATTTTTTCACGCTCAGTGCCATCATTAACATGGTGATCCCTACCAGAAAATATATTTGCACCGAAAGTTCGCTTAAAACATTTCCCTTTAACATGATACCGCGAATAATAGTGATGAAATGAGTGGCAGGGATAATCAGGCTGAAATACCTAAAGAACGCGGGCATACTGGCAATGGGAAAGATAAAGCCGCTGAGCATAATCGTGGGTAATATGGTGGATAAGAGCGTAGCCAGCATGGCCACGCGCTGCGACTCGGTGATAGTAGACATCAGAAGTCCGAAACTCAGACCGGTTAAAATATAGAGAACCAGAGCTCCGGTCAGTAAAAAAGGTGAACCGTGAATGGGTACTTTAAACCACAAGTGACCGATTAATAACACCAACAATCCGTCCAAGAAAGCCAGCAAAGTGTATGGAATAACCTTTCCTACGATGATTTGGGCCGGTCTTACCGGGCTGACCAGAATTTGCTCCATCGTTCCGGCCTCTTTCTCTCTGACGATGGCGATACTGGTTAGCAATGCGCTAATCAGCAAAATAATCACCGCAATCAGACCAAGCACAAAAAAGTTATGTGCTTTTAACGCGGGATTGTAAAAAATGCGGGGCTCTACAGAAAAAGGCTGCACAATAAACCGATTATTTTCGCGCTCAAAAGCAGCGTTCACCTGCAGCAGATATTTTTGAATATAATTGGCCGCATTGGGATCGCTGGCATCCACCAACAATTGAATTTTGGTAACGGTTTTTCTTTTTAAATCATTGGCAAAGGTGGCCGGAATAACCAGAATGCATTTTGCTTTGCGCTGCTTAAACACTTGCTCCACCTGTCCCGGATGAATGTCAAAATCGGTTACCTTAAAAAAATTGGTCGCCAGAATATTTTCGATGTACTGCCGGCTCTCAGGGGTTTTGGATTGGTCTGAAATTACAATTTCAATCTGTTTCATTTCCAGCGTGATGGCATAACTGTAGAGAAACAGCATCACGATCGGCATGGCGATGACGATCCAAAGGGTTTGCGGATCGCGGCGAATATGGTAAAACTCTTTTTTTATGATGGACAGCAAAATCCGGTTCATTGCGTTTCCCCGTTTACGATGCGTACAAAAACCTCCTGCATGGTTTTTGCACCGTAATTTTGTTTAAGCTGCTGAGGCGGTGCGATCTCCACAATTTTACCTTCCCGCATGATGCTTACCCGGTCACAGTACTCCGCTTCGTCCATGTAATGGGTGGTGACGAACACTGTTTTTCCCCGCGCGGCCAGCTCGTAAATCAACAACCAGAAATTTCGCCGCGACTTGGGGTCCACTCCGCTGGTGGGTTCATCCAAAAAAATGATTTCCGGATCGTGCAGCAGGGCGGTGCTCAAAGCCATACGCTGTTTCCAGCCCAGCGGCAAAGAAGACGTCAGTTTATCCGCATGCTCCCAAAGACGTAAATAGTCCAACAGCTCTTTGGTTTTTGCCTGAATCTGCTTTCTGCTCAGTCCGTAAATTCCGCCGTAAAACTCGATATTCTCTTTCACGGTCAGGTCTTCGTACAGACTAAACCGCTGGCTCATATAGCCTATATTCATTTTTATCTCTTCCATCTGCCGGTACACATCAAATCCTGCCACAGTAGCCTGGCCGGAAGTGGGCATCAGCAAACCGCACAACATACGGATCGTGGTGGTCTTACCCGCGCCGTTGGCGCCTAAAAATCCGAAAATCTCTCCTTTTTTTACCCGAAAGGAAATATGATCCACTGCGGTAAAATCACCGAATTTTCTGGTAAGATCATTAACTTCTACTGCGAATTCCATTGATTCCGTTCTTCACTCTTTTAAGTAACATTTCCAGCTCCCCCGGACAGGGAGGAATGAATGCCTTACACAAGTACCAATCAATTATCAGACAATTTATAGCTGCCAATCTTTTAAAATTCTGAATTCCCCGGCATGGAAGCGTTCATCACTTTTTTGCCGTGGAATGAAATCAGCAAAGGCTCATTGCATCAGCTTTAAAAATAAATCCTCCAATGACGGTTTTATTTTCTCCAGACCATTAAAGGCAACGCCGCCTGCCCGGAGAATATGTTCTATTTTTGCACGCCCTTGCCGCGCAGTATCCGCAATATGAATACCGTCTCCGAATAAATTCACCGTAAAGCCGCCCTCCAACCGGGACAGCTGTTCGAATAATTCATTGGGATGGTCGCCGGTAACAAGATAGAGGTCGTCCTCAAAACGGTTCAGCAGGGCGTCCGGCGCATCCAGAGCAAGTACCTCCCCGTGGTACATCAACCCGACCCGGTCGCACAGGTTGGCTTCGTCCATGTAAGCTGTGGTAACCAGCAGGCTGGTTCCCTGATCGGCCAGATTGCGCAGGATTTCCCAGAATTCACTCCGAGATACCGGATCCACGCCAAATGTGGGCTCGTCCAGAACCAGCACTTCGGGTTGATGGATCAGCATACAGGAAAGTGCCAGCTTTTGCTTCATCCCGCCGGAAAGTGCGCCGGCCCGTCGATTCTTAAACGGCTCTAAACGTGAAAAAGCGTAAAGCTCCTGTTTAATCTTTGCCTGCTTCTCTGCCGGTACCTGAAATAAATCACCGAAAAAATTCAGGTTTTCCTCGACGGTTAAATCCTGATACAGGCTGAACTTTTGGGGCATGTAGCCAATATGCGCCCGGACAAAAGCCGGGTTCCGAACAATATCCTTGCCCATAAACAGCAATTCCCCCTCGTCCGGCTCCAGCAAAGAAACCAGAATACGAATAATCGTGGTCTTGCCCGCGCCGTCCGGGCCGATCAGCCCCAGAATTTCTCCCCGATCAATCTCGAAACTCACACCGCGCACGGCCTGAACCGATCCATATGACTTCTTTAGATTCCGTATAATGACCGGTTTCATCGTTTCAACCTGTCTTCCATTGTCTTATACCAGAAGGATTGCCCTTCATAACGTTTTTTCCGGATTTTCGGGTACCTTGTCCCGCCATGATCTCATTCTCCAGCATTAATGTTTCAACTGTACCTGGACCGGCATACCGATTTTTAAAATATTGTCCGGATTCGGCACGGTGATTTTTACCGCATAAACCAGAGTGGTGCGCGTTTCTTTGGTCAGAATGGTTTTGGGCGTAAATTCCGCTTCACTGGAAATCCACTTAACCTTTCCCGGAAACTTCTGATCGCTGCCGTCGATGGTCAGGGTAGCGCTTTGCC